>CAYGMR010000697.1:0-2344 GCA_964350725.1 uncultured Ardenticatenaceae bacterium
GTTTGTAGTCGCCGCTTTAGCGGTTAAACGCACGGCTGAAGCCGTCACTACAAACTAACATGTTATTTATGCCCACATGTACGAGTAAATGATCCTTTTGATCTTACGTGGCAATAAACTAGGTACAGATAAACATGCAATAATGGATCGCTCGCGGCCGCGTCTCCTGGCCGCGCCGCAATTTTATCCCACGGATCATTATTTTCTTGTATTGACCGAAGCCAACCAACTCATAATCAAACTACTGAATGCACCAGGTCGCTCTAGATGCACGGTATGACCCGCACCAGCAAACTCATGGTAAGCGGCTTGCGACAATTGGGGGGCTATGTTTTGGTTAATTAAACAAAACTTGGGGTCTAACTGCCCAACCATCAACAATACCGGCATATCTAAAGCGGATAAATGCGGCCAAAGAGAAGGCTGCTGGCCAGTTCCCATGCCACGCAAGCTGTTTGCTAAACCATTTGCATCATTTTGGAGTCGTTGTCGGCGCAGTGCTTCACGGTTAGCGAAACTCAATTGCGCTTGACTTTGCCATAACGGCAGTTGCTGCCACCGGTCTACAAATGCCGGGACACCTTCAGCTTCGATAAAATCAGCCAAAGCTGCATCCTGTTCACGACGTTGACGCCGTTCATTTTCTGTTGCTAAACCAGGTGACGCGCTTTCGAGGATCAAGCTGTGGATCAGGTGCGGGTATTGAACGGCCGTATACAAAGCCAAACGTCCACCCATCGAATACCCCAATAAATGCACCTGCTCTAAACCCAATTGAGCCAAAATCGCCGCCAAATCACCCGCCACATTGGCCATTGAATAGCGGAGCGGTTCCGATGGTTTTGCAGAACGGCCGTGGCCCAAAATGTCAATCCGAATAATCTGGTAGCGCAGCGACCACTCAGCAACAAATGGCTCCCAATCAATACGGCTGCCCGTAAAACCATGCAGCAGCAGCAAGGGTGAACCGTGACCTTCTATGACCACATAATAATCAACGCCGTTGACATTGAATAGACTCATAGCGCCTGCCTGAGCAGCGTTTGGACTTCATTTCTGGCAACTTTTCCAGATGCTGTTTGTGGTAATTCTGACACGATACGCAGCAAACGCGGCACTTTATACCCAGCCAGATATTGGCGGCAATAATTTATCAGATTGTAGTCGGTTTCTTCAACACCATCTGCCAGAACAACCAGTGCCCCCACTTGCTCTCCCCATTCTGGATCGGCAACGCCAACCACACAAACCGCTGCAACGGCCGTATGTCCGCGCAAAACAGCCTCGACTTCCGCAGGATAAACGTTTTCACCACCGGAAATGATGATGTCGCTGCGGCGCTGCACAAGCCACAAGTCACCATCAGCATCAAGATAACCGATATCGCCCGTGTGCAGTTCACCATTTTTTAAGGTAACGGCCGTTGCATCCGCATCTCGATAATAACCAGCCATCACCGTGGCCCCAGATATTACAATTTCACCCAACTCGCCTGACGGCAGCGAAGCACCCTTATCATCAATGATACGCACCTGGCTAAACATCAATGCTTTGCCCACACTGCCCGGTTTTTGCAGCACGTCTTGTGGCAGCATCGTCGCCACTTGGGAAGCAGCTTCGGTTAAGCCGTAGGTGGTGGCAACTGGAATGCCTAACCTTTGACAATCTGCTACCAAATCGGGTGTTGCCGCCGCCCCTCCCAATAATAAAAGCCGTAGTGTGGATGGAAACGGCCGTTCGCCATGCAAAGCCAACAACCGATAAACCATTGTCGGCACTAACGAGATCAAGGTAATTGGATTCTTGTCCAGGTCATCACTAACAGCTTCGACATCAAAACGTGGGTGCAAGGAAACGGCCGTGCCATACAAACAAGAGCGCCAGATTACCGCCAATCCACCCACATGATAAAGCGGCAAACAACTCAGCCACAAATCATCATTATGTAAACCAAGACGGTAGGCAGACGCCATTGCGCTCCAAAAATGATTGGCAAATGTCAACATGGCACCTTTCGGTTTGCCGGTTGTGCCAGATGTAAACACAATCGCCTGCAAGTTGTTCAATGCAAACTTCGGTTTATGAAGATCGCCCTCGTTGTCTACAAATAAACTATCTGAATTGACAATTGACAACTGATCATTGGCCATTGACAATTCTTTGGTGGCAACGGCCGTTGCGCCCCCATAAACCAACAACTCACAGTCCGTGTATTCCAACTGCCAGGCCAACTCTGCCGCAGTCAAGCGTGCATTCAAAGGCAGCAAAACCGCGCCCAAACGCGCCAACGCATGAATCAGACAAACATAAGCCAGGTCATTGGGCAGCAAAACACCCACAATTT
>CAYGMR010000698.1:0-2344 GCA_964350725.1 uncultured Ardenticatenaceae bacterium
TTTCTGTCCTGAATTGTGTTGGTAAGGCAGAGAGGTCGAGCTAATGTTTTTGTCTATATAAAACCTCCATGATTTTGTGAAACGTTGAAAGTATTTTGTTCACTTCTCTAAAAAATGTTACAAAAACTGACTTGCATCTATGCTTACAAAAAAACGAAAAATCATTCTCATACTATAATTTAATTGACTGCCTCCCGTGCTTTATCTTCATCCACAAAACTGAGAAAAATCATGCCGATAATCAAGAAGGCAGCGATGGTTAGGATGGCGGCGCGTTGGCCGGATTGTTCGGCGAGGACGATATCTTGCCCCTGGCTTTGATACCAGAAGGCGGCTTGGGCGGCGACCAGACCATAGACCGTGGGGCCAATGAAAGAAGAAGTACGGCCGGCAACGGCGAAAAAGCCGAAGAATTCGGCGCTTTGGCCGGGCGGACTGAAAAAGCTGACCATTGTGCGACTGACGGACTGAATGCCAGCCATGGCCACGCCTGCCAGCGCCCCAATCATGAAAAAGCCAGCCTGGGTTTGGTTGAAAAAGAGCCAGAAGACGGCGATGATCATCAGCACAAGGGAGATATAAAGCGATTTTTTGCCACCAATTCTGTCAACTAACAATCCAAATAAAAAGGCGCCAATCACATTGGTGACTTGCACGACGATCACAAAAACGATCAACAATTGCTGATCGAGGCCAAATAAGACCGCGCCGATGATGGCGGCAAAGTCAAGCGCCATAATGACGCCATCATTGTAAATCAGGAAGGCGAGCATAAATTTGAGGAACTCTTTGAAGTTGCTGGCGGTGCGAATGGTGTGGCCTAATTGTTCGAAGGCGACTTTGAGGTAGTTTTTGCCAGCAGGGATCTTTTTGCCAGGCGTGCGTTCGGGCAGCCAGAGAAAGATGGGCACGGCCGAAAGTGCAAAAAAGACGGCCGTTATCACCATACTCAAGCGTACCACAAAAGTGTTATCATAAATCACAATCAGCGGTAGGATGATCAACAAACAGATTACACCACCAGCCGTGCCAATTGCCCAACCATTGCCGGACACACGCCCGCGTTCTGCTGGACTGGCGATTTCGGTGAGCAATGAGTTGTAGAAAACCTGCGAACTGCGATACCCGATTTCAGCGAGGATAAAAAACAAGACGCCGATGAACACGCGCCCCGGTTCGACTAAAAAGAGGGCAGCGGTGAAAAGGATGGCAACGGCCGTATAGAAAAACAAAAAGCGTTTCTTAAAGGCCGAATAATCGGCAATCGCCCCCAAAATCGGCGACGTGACAGCCACAACGAGCATGGCCACACCCACCGAAAGCCCCCACAAACGTGACCCTTCAGCCCCGCCTACAACTTCCCCCTGGAAATACGCCGAATAGACCGCCAACAAAACGACGGCGGCATATGCGGAATTGCCAAAATCATAAAAATACCACGACCAACGTTCACGCCGTGTCACCTCTGGAAATGTATTAGGTGTTTGATCCATTGCTGCCATTTCTCCTCCTGAAGACTTCACCACGGAGCACACAGAGATCACAGAGAAAACCTTTTTTTGAACTCCGACTGCGCGCCTTACGCTTTTTATGTAAAAATTTAAAGCTCATAACCAATGTTGCAAAACAGAAATTCGTTCCTTCCCCAATTCGTTGTAGTCGCCGCCACTGCCATCATTCAAACTGAAAAGCAACCTTAACCGAACGGCCGTCCCGTTTATCAAGCGCCATCTCAAAAGCTTCTTTGTAGGCTGCCAACGGATAACAATGGGTGAGCATGCCAGTCAGGTCAAATGTGCCCTTGAGCATCCATTGGATGGCCAAGTCGAAGGTGGAAATTTGTTGTCCGTGCCAGGTGACAATATCGTGGCCGACCGCGCCTAATAAATCAACTTCCTGGTACCAGATGGGAGTGACATCCAACTTCATGCGATGGAGATGTACACCGACCAATACCACTGTGCCACCGGCGCGTGTCCAACGCAGCGCATTGTTGAGGGTTGTCGGGCTGCCAACCACATCAAAAATAAGATCAAAGCCGCCAATGAGCATACGGTTGGTGCCACGGCCGTTATACAGTTGTGCGTTAGTCAGTTCGGAGATTGTCGTATAGTCATTGGGGCTTGTCAAGAGTGTGTTGTGGGCGCCAAAACCATGTGCCATTTCTGCTTGCCACGGATATTGAGCAACGGCCGTTATCTCGCAATCTGGTTGCAAAGCCAAAATCGCTTGCATCAATAAAAAACCAATCGTGCCACAGCCCAAAACCAATACCTTTTCGCCCGGCTTTGCTGGTCGCCGGTAGGCAGCATGAATTGCCACGGCACAGGGTTCTGTAAAGATG
>CAYGMR010000699.1:0-2326 GCA_964350725.1 uncultured Ardenticatenaceae bacterium
CGTAGATTGGCCATAATCGATACTTGGGGTGTCCAAACCAATGGCATTAATATCGCGATTTTCAACTAACCATCTGGCAGCATCTGGATGTAGACCCGGAAAATGAAGTTTGGGCACAGCATCAGCACCAAGCTCTGCTGTGCCCATATATTTTTCCCGATCCGGCCAATATTTGCCAAAACCAGTGCGTAGCAAGACGATGGATTTAGCTGGAATCTGCCCATTGGCTGCTTCCCACGCCTCGAAATCAGAGACCTGCACCTGGTAGTCGCGGTTTTCTGCTGCTTGTTCTGAAACGTCGATGACAACGGCCGTTCCAATCAATTGTTCTAAGGGAACTTGATCCGCTGTGTTGCCACCCTCGGCAAAATGAATGGGCGCGTCGAGATGTGTGCCGCCATGTTCAGCGGCACTAAAATTGTTCGCATCATAAAAATAGCCGCCTTCAGTTATCCCTTCGAAAACGTTTTCCAGCGTGAATGAGTCTGCTGTGGGCCAATAAATCGTTTCCTCAGAAAATGGATAACTCAAGTCAATAAGCTGACCATCAGGAAATTGTGTAGATTCTGTTGTCGATGTGCAGGCAGACAAAATGAGGCTCGCCAATATTATCATAAGAAGTTTTTTCATGGTTACTGCTCCTTTTTTGATAAATGTTTCACTCTGGATCGCTCAAGTAAGTATAAGTGCGTAAGAAAGTGTGAGCAAATAAGCTGTAAGCAACGGCCGTTACACGCTTTAATCTCCTGCACAAATATTTTCATCAGCTGTTAGCTTGTTTAGCTATTACTCAATTAACAACTGGACGAACCTCTCACTCACTAACTCCAGAAAATTGCCAGGATCATCCAAGTTGGTCAACAATACCATCCCACTGTTTACTTCAGGTACAAAAATTAGCATTGCGCTAAAATTAGCATAGTTACCCTCATGCCAGATTACTTCAAGATCAGCTTGCGTTAGTACCCCCAGCCCATACCATAGCTGCCACCGCTTTCATCATCCTCGATCTGCGGCTGCCAAGTTTTGGTCAAATTCTGTTAACAAGTTCGCCAACAAGCTCTTAGCTTAATCTAAATCCGTGAGTCGTTGGAATAGATTGGTATAGAAACGGCGCTGCCAGCCGCTTTGATTAAGCTGTGGCGTGACAGAAATGTCGCCATGGTCTTTGCCGCGCTCCCAGGCATAAAACCAGCGTAGGCACCTTGCAATTCAGCTTCATAGCCCATGCCGCAATCGGTTCCTTAACGTAGTGGGCGCATACTGTACTCGTCAGATAGGCATGTTATAATTTTGCCGTTATGTATATAGAAATTCATATGGGCGATATTGTCCGTTTACGTAAAAAGCACCCCTGCGGCAGTTATGAGTGGGAGGTGGTGCGTTTGGGCACTGATGTAGGGCTAGTTTGCCTTGGTTGTGGTCGCAAAGTGCTCATTCCGCGTGGGACATTTAATAAACGCCTTAAAACAATCGTTAAGCACGCCAACCAAGAAGAATGATCGAAAATTTACTTGCAGGACTCTATATCCTAGTTGTGGCTGGGTTAGCTTTGTATGGCGTGGTGGGCTTGTTGACGCTGTGGTTGTATTGGCGGCATCGACATGAGGAATTCGTTTGTCCGGTTGTTGCCGACGTGGACTTGCCACTGGTGACAGTGCAATTGCCGATTTATAATGAGCGTTTTGTCGTAAGCAGGTTGATAGAAACGGCCGTTGCTCTCGATTATCCACCTGACAAAATGCAAATCCAGGTGATCGACGATTCCACCGATGACACCACAGAAATTGCTGAGCGATTGGTGGCAGAATATCAGGCAAAAGGTGTTGATATTCAACTGCTCCATCGCCAGAATCGGCAAGGTTACAAAGCCGGGGCGTTGGCTGCTTCGTTGGATGGTGCCACAGGTGAGTTTTTAGCTATCTTTGACGCAGATTTCCAGCCCAAGCCAGACTTTTTGCGGGCAACGATCCCCCATTTTATCAATGTAGACGATCTGGGCATGATCCAGGCGCGCTGGGGACATTTGAATGCGGACGCGACGGCATTAACAGCCGCACAAGCAATCGCCTTGGACAAACATTTTGCCATGGAACAGACTGTGCGCCATCGTGCGCGGCTATTCCCCAAATTTAATGGTGCAGCGGGCGTATGGCGGCGGCGTTGCTTGGAAGATGCTGGTGGTTGGCAAGCTGACACTGTTTGTGAAGATTTATGCTTGAGTACACGTGCGACTTTGCGCGGCTGGCAGTTCCGTTTTTTGAATGATGTTGTGGCTCCGGCTGAGCTGCCCACGAGCATCATGGCTTAAAAAAACCAGCAAGCC
>CAYGMR010000700.1:0-2296 GCA_964350725.1 uncultured Ardenticatenaceae bacterium
TTGGTGACTAATGCCACCGTCGCGGCGCACCCGGAAGGCGTGCCAACCGAGCAGGAACAATACGGGCACGCTTAGCCCCAAGGTATGCCAACCATAAAAGCGTACCACAGTGGCGTCAGAAATTACAGGGCCACCCACCAGTAATTCGTATAGCCAATTGCCGACGAGAGGTGTTTGGCGCAAGATATTGATACCTACCGTTAAGGCGCCATAAGTGTCGACATCCCAGCGCAGTATGTAGCCTGAAAAACTTAACAGCAAGCTCAACAACAATGCCAGAAGACCCAGGAGCCAGTTAAAACGACGCGTGGGTTTGTAACTCCCACTGAACACCACACGCAGCAGATGCAAACTGCCCACCAAAACGAGCAGCGTGGCCGCCCAATAATGCAGGTTGCGCAGCAGCCAGCCGGAGGGTGCGATATAGGTGATGGTGCGGATGGATTCGCTGGCAGAAGTGGCCGTTGGCACATATACAAACATCAACGGTACACCTGTCACAATCAAGGCGAGGAAAAGCAACAAGGAGATACCACCCAGCCCAAACGTATACGTAAACCGCGCCTCGCGTGCGGGGATGGTGGGCGGGTGCAGATGCTCAAAAAAATTCGGCCGACTCATAATACGGGATCATACGGCCGTTTCCTTCAAAAAACAACGCTGGGATGTGGATTTTGTTTAGCTGCCAACTTTGTTTGTGAACCCATTCCACCTATGCTAGAATTTCTGCACCCAACTATTACACTGGGAAGCTAACACCAATATTACTTTTATGCGTATTACCCATTTGTCTTTGACTAATTTTCGCAATTACGGCCGTTTAGAAGTGGACTTTTCGTCTGGCGCTACATTGCTGCATGGCGATAATGCGCAAGGCAAAACCAATTTGCTGGAAGCGCTTTATTATTTGGCGACGACGCGTTCTCCGCATGCCAATCATGATGGCCAATTAATCAACTGGGACGCCGAGCAAACGTTTGGCCCGCTGGTTGTGGGGCGGCTTGTGGCCGATGTTGAAACCGCACGCGGGAAACGGCAAATTGAAATTCGCTTGATCCGTGAATATAAAAATAATGGCAAGCCCAGCTTTCGGCGCGAAGCATTGATCAATCGGCGCAAGGTACGTTTGATGGATCTTTTGGGGCAATTGCAGGTGGTCTTATTTTTGCCTGAAGATGTGCAATTGATTACGGGTTCGCCTGCCGGTCGCCGCCGTTATGTTAACATAACTTTGTGTCAAATTGATCCGCATTATTGCCGCGTTTTGTCCCAATATAATAAGGTGTTAGAGCAGCGCAATGCTGTTTTGCGCCAATTGGCTGAAGGCCAAAGTAGCTTGGATGTGCTCACTATTTTCTCCGAGAAGTTGATTGGGTTGGGTGGGCAAATTTTCGCACGGCGGTCCCGTTTTTTTACAGCGATCAACCGCGAGACGCAGCGCATTCATTATGAAAACCTGACGGAAGGACGCGAATCTTTACAGGTACGCTATTTGCCGCGTTTAACCGGTGGAACCAATGGTGGGGATGTGGAAACGGCCGTTGCCCAGGCAGAATGGTTAACAGAACATCAAAACGATGTTGAAGCCGTAACCGCTAAATTCGCAGAAGAATTAAAAAACGCACAGTCACATGACCTCGCTCGAGCTGTGACCACAGTTGGCCCGCATCGTGATGATTGGTATTTTTGGCTAAACGGCCGTCACCTGGGTCATTTTGGTTCGCGGGGCCAACAGCGCAGCGCTATGTTGGCGCTAAAAATGGCTGAAATCAATTGGATGGAGTCAAACAGCGGCGAGTCTCCGATCTTGCTGTTGGATGAGGTCGTGGCAGAGTTGGATGCCCGGCGGCGCAGTTTGTTATTAAAATATGTGCAGCGTGTTGCACAAGCGATCTTAACCGCGACTGATCCGGCGATGTTTCCCACAGAATTCTTGGAGCAATCGAGAACGATGTTGGTTGAAAACGGCCGCGTGGCTTTGGATGAAGGCACATTGGATGAAGGCACAATATGAAACCATTAGTCTATTATTGTCGGTGGCAGGGGGCTGTTTTGCGGTTGCGGGGTCGGGATGAAACGGCCGTTTGGGGACAGCTCGTCTATTCAGAAGAAAATGGTGAACGCAGCCAGGAATTTCGCTTTGATCTCAAAACCGCAACATTGACTTTACACACCAACGGCGAACCCACAATTATCAAATTAGATGAAATGGGTGTGGAATTAGGTACCTAGCAGACCATTAAACAAAGTTTGACGGATGGTTGTAAAACGATTTGGCAAATCGTTCCGCTGCGAT
>CAYGMR010000701.1:0-2285 GCA_964350725.1 uncultured Ardenticatenaceae bacterium
AAGCGATCCACCGTCATGTTGTGGCAGGCGCTGCGGCCTGGCCAAATGCGTGGTTTGCTCATGACGCGGTAATGTCCTACGACCACGGGGCTGCCATGAAAAAACTGGCGCTGCCTTGTCTGGTATTTAGCAATACCGGTGACGCTATACACGAGATTGCAAAGCGCACGATGGAGTTGCGGCCGGATTTCGACTATGCCGAGATTGAGGGGGGCACTTTCGACATCATTGACGAGCAGCCGGAGGTCTGGGTCGACGCCGTTACAGGCTGGCTGGACTCACGATCCTGAGTTGCGTCGCGCAAGTGATGTAAATCAACGTGTTGCATTGATCAGGATCAATGGCTGAGCGCTAGCCGCGGGGCCCAATTCTGCTATAGTGCTAATCCGAATTTTCGTAACCTTCACCATATATAGAGGGAAGCATGTCCAATCCGATCCCACACAAAATCCCGGCCGCAACCAAGGCATGGGTTAAGAAAGAGGTCAAAGCCATGCGCGAGCTTCATAAGAAGATCGCCAAAGAGATGAATGTTGATCTCGCTCCGCAGCGTGCCAAGTGGTATGACGAATTTCTGGAACGCATCCAGCGTCCGGGCCGCGGTTTCAACGTGCATTTTGAGACTCGTCGTGTGATCCCCGACGAAGAGATGCCGAAAAAGCCGCGTCGTAAAGACAAGGTAGTTTGGTAGCAGGCGCTGGCATGCGGCCCAACAGAGCTGCAGGCAATAGCAATAATAAAGATTTTGTTTAGGAGTTAATCATGGCACGCAAACATATCGAGCCATTTGTCGATCGCGACGTTGCATTCAAGAAAATGACCCTGCCTGGATTTAAGAAGGGCATGCATTACAAAATGCTGAGTATCGACGAAGATACCGGCGCCTGCACGATGACAGTCAAATTCGATTCGGGTTACCGCATGCCGCCAGGGATGAGCTATACCGAGTGGGAAATGCAGATTTTGTCGGGCTCTATTAAGTATGGCGATGATGTCCATACAGCGGGTTACTACTTCCGCGTACCGGCTGGCGTACACTTACCGGAAATGCACGTGCCGCGCGGCGCGACGGCGTTGTTAATGTTTAACTTTGCCGAGCCCAGTTTTGTTGAGTCTGACGAAGACCATGCGCTGGCGTTTCGCGATCAGCTTACGATTGTTGACTCGTACGACGGCATCCAGTGGATGGGCGGTAACGGCGGCATGATCTACCCGGCCGTAGCGCCTGGTTGTCTCCTTAAAGTTCTGAAATATGACCCGCTGACCGAAGCACTGACATTCCTGTACAGCATGACGGCGCGGTTCTGGCAGGATAATATTTCCTATCATGATTGCGCAGAAGAGGGATATCACATCTGGGGTAGTTCCCACATGATGCAATTTGGTGATCTGCCGACCGGCGGCTATTTCTGGCGGCCACCGTGGATTAACCACGGCGCGTTTTCCAGCGAGCTGGGTATTCTGGGCTTCGGTCGTACCGACAGTAAGTTGCACAATTACTTCCACTTCAACCCGTGGACTACGCCTGAAGAGAACCGTGATCGCGCTGCCGCACAACTGGCGCGCACCAAGCCGGATCTCTTTAACTGGGCGGTTTCGAAAGATGGTCACAACCATCCGCATGATTTTGAAAACCCGGACTGGAAGGAAGATTCGGAGTACATTTAGGTACTACGGGCGATTAGTTACAACCCCGCCCGGGAGGGCGGGGTTTTTCGTTTCAAACCGCCGGCTTTGCCGGCTTTGATGTGTATGGGGCCTGCGTCAGGCAGGCAATCCGGTCAAAAATAAAAACAACAGGTGAGCCTCATGGCAGGTCCTTTGGCAGGCGTAAAAATTCTTGAGTTAACGGCCGTCGTGCTCGGCCCATGGGCGTGCCAGATCCTCGCGGATATGGGCGCTGAGGTGATCAAGGTTGAGCCGCCGTATGGCGATAGCAATCGCAGTTTGGGCGCGTCACGCAACCCTGGCATGGCAGCGCTTTACCTGACCTGTAACCGCAATAAGCGCAGCCTGGTACTGGATCTGAAAAAACCCGGTGCGCGCGATGCGGTTATGAAGATTGCGCAAGATGTTGACGTTGTCATTCACAATAATCGTCGTCAGGTCATGACCAAGCTGGGCCTGGAGTACAAAGATTTTAAAGCAGTAAATGACAAGATTATTTATTGCGGTACCTATGGCTATGGCAAAGACGGTCCCTACGGCGAAAAGGGTGCGCTCGATGACTCAATTCAGTCTATCAGTGGTATTGCATGGCTTACCAACATGGTGCTGGGCGAGCC
>CAYGMR010000702.1:0-392 GCA_964350725.1 uncultured Ardenticatenaceae bacterium
GGCCCAAGTGATGGTCGAGGAGGAGGGAATCAGGACACCATTGAATTCATCCCAGGCTTGTATGTCCAACTGCCAGGGAATTTTTTCAGTATCGGTTGCGTCCCGGTAGCGCAGGGCCTCCATACTTTCGATTAGCCCGGTTTTTGGATCAAAAACAACGGTAAAGGCATCTTTGTCGTCTGCAAAGGGTGCAATCAGACGTGCTGAGTTAGCATCAATGGCTTGCCATTGCACACGAGGATCAGTAACAAAAATGGAAGGCAGCCAAATCGATTCGCCCCATAGGCCGAGATTGGCAGCCATGTCTATCTTTGGTTCGTTTTCTACTACGCCCACAGGTAGTTTCATCCATGCTTGTTCGTCCAGGTAACGTTCATTGACTTTGAGCAGCG
>CAYGMR010000702.1:402-2276 GCA_964350725.1 uncultured Ardenticatenaceae bacterium
GTGGTTTCAATATAATGTCGGTAGCCCTGGCCGGAGATATGGGTAAAGCGGAACCGGGCTGGGAAGGTGATGCCCATAAAACGCAGCTTACCGCGGCCGCTGATCACGGCCGTTTCCACCACCGGCACCTCTTCTCCGAACACAGCTTCATAATAACGCGCGACAGGTGCGGGTAAATCGGTTGGCAGTGGGATGGTGGTTAATGGGGGTGATGGCTGGGGATAGGCGGCAAACGGCTGTGGCTGTACACGCAGCCCCCACAGCAGCAGCAAAGGCACCAAAATCACGAGACTGATAAGGGCACCACGAAAAGCGTTGCTCCAATCCAAAATCGTGATCAGCAGCGAGAGCAGCACGGCCGCAGCCATCAGCGGCAGCCACCAAGATTTCCCCATTAAGAGGCCGGCTGTTGCAATGACAAGCGCAACGGCCGTTAGCAACCACAACACACTATACAAACGCATCCCTGGTGAACCGATTGACCAACGGCCGTCGAGCAGCGTGGTTTTGTAGGGCAGTTCGGCGATTTGAGCCAAGGGCCAATAAGCCACCCAACCCATAAGGTGCACCAGCCCGTGAAGCAAAATGAATACGGCCGTTGCATAAAATAGAAAACGCATCATGCTGATAGTTCCTCCGTCACAAATCCAAGTTTTCCTTTGGTGGCCACGCCAACTGCAAGCGTTGTTAACAAAAGCAGCGGTAGCAAGAACATGGCAGATTCCTGTCCCAAGGCACCCGACCAGAAATTCCAACTGGCGTGCAGCAGAACGGCCGTTAAAACAACACCCCCGCTGCCATTGAAAACCCAAATACATAAGCTGCTCAAAGCAAGCAAAACGACAAACTGCATGCCAAATGCTGTCGCAAATCCGTACCGCTGCACAGCGCTCATTGCTAAAGGCAGTGTCCAATAAGTGGGCAAATGCCACAGCCACCAAAACAATGTCAGGATCAAGGTTGCTTGCAAAGGGCTGCGCCCTATCTGAAGTTTAGGATAGGCAAAGCCGCGCCAGCCCGGTTCTTCACCGACTGATCCAAGCAGGAGAAGCAGTGCCACGACAAGCACATTGCCCCCATTGAGATAGATGCCTGCGTTCGAGTCTGGGACAGGGCCACCAACCAACCAACTCAGTGCCGCCGCCATAACGAATAAAACCGCTAACAGCCCGACTGCGGCTGCCCACCAGCGTGCCTTGATATGCCAGTTGAATATGTTTTTGAATATCTTGCGCATGCCTGTGCTGTTTTCTGTGGCGCTTGTCACAACGAGTGCTGCCAGCAGCGGGCCAAATCCACTCAGAATAGTCAATACGGTGCCATCCATTTCAAAGGTCAGCAGACCGAGTGAGGCGGCCACGCCGGGGCTTAAGATGAGCCAGGTGAAGGCGAAGGCCAGGATGAAGTACATGGCTAGCGGATGCCGTTTGCACAAGTTGTTGTTTTTCGTGCCCAATTTTTGTTCCATGCTGTGCAGTTTAAAACAAAAACGCCCCAGACACATCAGGTATCTGGGGAGCGTTTCGGCTGGTCAGTTGCGGAGGGTTTTTCCTGGTCAGGTGACCAGGTTTTCTTGTAGGGCTAAGGCGACGGCTTCGGTACGGCCGTTGACCCCCAATTTCGACAAAATACTACTCACATGAAACTTGACTGTCGAACGGCTGACGACCAGTTTTTCGGCAATTTCTGGATTGTTCAATCCCTGCACCAGCAATGTTAACACTTCTAACTCACGCGGTGTC
Source organism: uncultured Ardenticatenaceae bacterium (assembly GCA_964350725.1). Taxonomy (GTDB): domain Bacteria; phylum Chloroflexota; class Anaerolineae; order Promineifilales; family Promineifilaceae; genus JAACFF01. Next base: position 2,145 of record CAYGMR010000702.1, read on the forward strand.
AGATCATAATCTGGCGTGGGTGGACGGGTGGTGGCGTGGATGAGAGCTTGCATCGCTTCGGGAGCCAGCGTTGAGCGTCCGTCATGGGCCGCACGAATGGCGTTGGCCAGTTCGTCAGCGCTGACATTCTTG
>CAYGMR010000703.1:0-2275 GCA_964350725.1 uncultured Ardenticatenaceae bacterium
GACTTCGCCCGTGCGCGTTTTGAACAGAATGCCAGTTGCCTCCACGAAGTCCCCCAAATCAACCAGTTTACGAAATATTTGGTGCGACGCTTCGCCAACTTCAGCGCGCCGCAGGAATAGTTGAATACGGCCGTATTCATCAACAATATGCGCGAACACACCCGTGCCCATATCGCGCACACTGTTTAAACGGCCGCATACAGTCACAACGGCCGTTTCATCTTCTGCAACCTGTTCAAATGCACTTAAGGCCTCTTGCGATGTGTGTGTACGCGCTGCACGTGGCGGATATGGATCAATGCCAGCGTCACGTAACTGCGCTAATTTATCTAATCGTTTTTGTTCTAATGCAGTTGGTTGCCAACTCACGAAACCCTCCTGATACTACCGAAACTCAATAAAAAGCCCGTGCGTGGCACGGGCTAGAAAATCACGCAAAAACTAAAATTCACCTATTCAATCTTGATCACTTCAAACTCGGTAATGCCACGTGGCGCGTTAACCTTCACAATTTCACCAACAGCAGAGCCTAAGAGCGCACGACCCAACGGGCTCTCATTTGATATACGTCCCTCAACAGGATCTGCTTCCGCAGCGCCTACCAGATGATAACGCTCTTCTTCATCAAAGCCTTGTTCGACGATTGTGACCCAATCACCAATATTCACGGTCGAATGATCGTCATCATCTTCAATGAGTTTGTAATTATTTAAGATATCTTCAAGCTCGACAATACGGCCTTCAAGGAAAGCTTGTGCATTGCGGGCGGCTTCTAATTCAGCATTATCAACAAAGTCATCATCTTGGCCATCTTCAAACGCCTGATGTAAGCGGTCAGCCAACTCTTCGCGTCCAGCAGTAGTCAAATGTTTATATTCAGCTTGCAGTTTGGCTAAACCTTCTTCAGTCAATAACGCGGGTTCATTTCTTATCATTTTGTTTCCTAGATAATTCACAAAAAAATTTTTGCACAAAAACAGCAGGAAATTTGTGATTCCCACCAGGAAACCGCGATTTTGAAAATTTACTAATCTCATTCAAAAGAGCTATTGCGGTTTACCTAATGCCATAAAATCACAAAAAACCGCTAAATTAGCGGCAGATTCCTGTGAATTGGTAGTTTGAGAGCAAAATTATACCAAAATCGTTTGCATTGTAAAGAGCCTTTCACTAGACTTCTCACTTGCGGCTTACACCTGAGCACAATATCGAGGTTTTCAGCAAACTTCACAGCGAAAACATGTAAAATACCCAGGTCTTCACCTTCGAGGTTATAAGTCTTAAATGATAACGAAACGGCAGTTAGGTTTAATTTTTATATTTTTAGGAATCGCAGCCATTGTAGGCATGTTTGGTATGGATTTGGTAGGCGCAGGTCAACATCTTGGCATTGGGCCAGCGCAGCAAAAAGCATTATTTGCAGCTGGGCTAATTATTCTTATTGGCATCACACTCATCCCTTTGGGAGCGAAACCCGCATGAGTGCAAATGCTGCTATCGACAGCCAATCCGCAAAACAGGAAACATGGCAAAAAGTAGTAATTTGGCTGCCGCGCATACTTATTGGGCTAGCTTTGTTGGCATTTATTGGTTATTTTGTCGTCTATGCCATATATGCGTTTGCTCTTTTCCAATTTCCCTTCGATTACGATCAGGGTGAAGGGTTTGAGCTGATGGACACGCTGTTATTCAGCCAGGGGGAATGGCCTTATCGCAATAATGACAGTTATCCATTTTATTCTTCAAATTATCCCCCTATTTTTCATTTAGTGACTGTGCCGCTTGTGTGGCTGTTTGGACCTCAATATTGGACAGGGCGTTTGGTGTCCTATTTGGGCACTTTGATAACGGCCGTTGCAATCGGTTATGCTGTGCAAAGAAGTGGTAAACGCTGGTGGCTGTCATTGCTTTCAGGATTGGCATTTCTGGCATCAAATTATGTCTACCATGTTGGCCCTCTGTTCCGCCAGCAGATGTTTATGGTCATGTTTGAAACATTGGCAGTTGTCTTGTTGGCTGTGACCATCGAAAAAGAAGAAACAGACGGCCAACAGCGCAATTGGCATTTGTTGGGTGTGATGGCTTTGCTGCTTCTAGCTGGTTACACGAAACAATTGGCTTCTGCCACGGTAGCGGCCGTTTTCATTTTCCTCTTTTTGCGCCAGACAAAACGCGCGATTTTGTGGGCAATTCCTTTCGCATTGGTCACGGGATTACTCTTTTTAGGCATTGATGCTTCTACAAATGGCATGTGGCTGTTAAACACAATCACTGC
>CAYGMR010000704.1:0-964 GCA_964350725.1 uncultured Ardenticatenaceae bacterium
ATTGAGCTCATCGACATATAAGTAGAATAGGTCTTCTGGTTGGTGGATGGTGCCAGCGGCGGTAAGTGTTGCCCCACTTTGGAGCAATCCGGCACGAACAAGGCCAAACAGCCGGATAATCATGAATTTAGGCGCTTCTCGACTCCCGGCTAAGGCTCTTACACGCCGCGCTGCGATGGGTACGATTTTGGCTTTGATGCGCCCAAACTTTGTCTGACGAACGGCCGTTTGCAAAGGGGCAATCGACGCTTCAGCTTCAGCTGCGCCCCGTGCAAAAACGACGTCTGGCGCCATGGTGGGATCGTCGATCTGTAAGTAACTTTGCAGTACTTGCATGATGTGGGCTGGTTTTTCCCGCCAGCGTGGTTGCCCGATGTCTATTTCCCCTAGCCCGCGCATGCCAAACTGTTCCATAAACTGAGAAACGGCCGTTTGTGCTGTTTCTGGCAATGTACCCGCCAAATAATCTTGGGAGAGGGTCGCGCTGTCTTTTTTGGTGAAAACGGCCGTTGCTGCCTCATCGGCCTGAATTGTTTTGGCTGTTTGCCAAAGGATCATATCCATCTCGGTGGTGACATTGTGGGGTAATCCTCGCGTGAGGATTAGCGCATTGGGTGATTCCGGAGGTAAATCTGCCGAAAGCCTGGTGAGCAATGCTAAAGAAGCTAGACCGCCGACAAGAGATGGGAGCAGCCTGGGTAGGTTGAAACTGAATCCATTAACAATGATCCCATCTGCCCCATAAAACAACGCCATCTGTTCGCTTAAATTTGAAATTGCTTGGCTTTCAGTTTTCATTTGTTGATAAAAGGAATCGATTTCTTGCATATGGGCGTCTCGGCGTTGATTTGGGTGGCGCATAGTACGAATAACACGTCCGAGTATTGGTAATAAGAAACCGGCAATACGGCGAATGGTACTTAGTTTTAGCCACCCCTTTTTTGGATAAAATTGGGGCTCCTCT
>CAYGMR010000704.1:998-2273 GCA_964350725.1 uncultured Ardenticatenaceae bacterium
GTCGGACGAGCGTTGTGAAATTGACCCACAACCGTTCTGCAGCGGTCCAAATGATACGTTGGGAGTCAATATCTCTATCTAAATCAAACAGTGGTCCCATCCCCGCAAACAAAAGGCGAATCGTGTCCTGGCCGAGAGGTGTGATTGGCGCCATCACGCCTTGGACTGAGGCAAAGGAGAACATTACTTGCACTTCTCCTGACTCTTTCTGAATGCGTACCGCTTCTTCTGGGATGGGGAATAGGGAGGTGATGGGGCGTGATTGTAGGATGAAAAATTGACCGTCTGTCAACGCCCATTCAATATCTTGAGGTTGTCCATAATGCTCCGCGATATTGCTGCCGATTTCAGATAGGCGTATGGCTTGCGCTGCGGTGAGAACTTGGGCGGTGCGGGTGTCTCCCGTAATCGTTTCTTCGATTGTACCACCCTCCGGCAGAGGTCGAATGGCTAACTGTTTGTCCGCTATCTGCATGTCGGTGATGGTGGCAGTGCGCTGATCTATCTTGTACAAGTCAGCAGAAACGAGACCGGCAACCAGCGCTTCGCCTAGACCGTAGCTGGCGTCGATGGTGGTGATATGACGCGCGCCAGTGATTGGGTCAGCTGTAAACATAATGCCGGAGACATCTGGCAGCACCATTTGTTGCACGACGACAGAAAGGGAGACTTGCCTGTGGTCGAAGCCGTTTTGAATGCGGTAAAGAATTGCGCGGTCGGTGAAGAGAGAAATCCAGCAGTTGCGAACGGCCGTTATCAATTCATCTGCCCCTATCACATTCAGATACGTATCTTGCTGCCCGGCAAACGAAGCATCGGGCAAATCTTCGGCGGTGGCGCTGGAGCGCACGGCATAGGCACGGTCTGCGCCCGCTTGCTGCCACTGCTGCTGGATGGCTTGCGCAATGGCTTCCGGCATCGGTACGGTTAGCAATGTTTGGCGCACCTGCTGCCCCACTTGGCGAGCTGTTTCCACGTCATCGGACTTTACAGTGTTTAATAATGCATATAGGTCAGCGGCGTCAGGGCAGGCATCTATAAATTGTTGGAAGGCAGCGGTGGTCAGACAAAATCCAGGCGGAACGGGAAAACCGGCGTGGGTCATCTCGCCCAAATTAGCCCCTTTACCGCCCACAAGCGGTAAGTCGGTGGCGCGAATAGCGGTGAATGGCAGAATGAGTGGGGTTTCTTGTTTCATAGGTATCCTGAAATGCATGGTTAGCATACGACTAGGTATAGATTTTCTTCATTAACTTCCACATGAGAACGGCCGTA
>CAYGMR010000705.1:0-2270 GCA_964350725.1 uncultured Ardenticatenaceae bacterium
TTTCAATAAAAATCAACAAAACAACATTAAAAATTAACAAAGCCAATCCACCTGGCACATCAGCACGAAATGCAAACAGAGCAGCCAGCGAGCAGAACAAAACGGTGCCCAGAATGCCGCCTCCAAACATGAGTGCCTTTGCAGTCGGAGCAGCAGACTTTAGTGATTGTGAATCGGTATGCACTGCAAAGAAAGGTAGGCGTTCAAAGATTTGCCGCATGACAGGCGGATAAGACCCAGCATGAGTTGATCCCCCAACCGAGTAGTGGGTGAAACCAATCCCAACTAACCGCCCCACAACGTAATGTGCTGATGAATGCGAAGTAAAGTAAATCAGCACATAGCCTGCAATCATCGCGACAGTTCGAATGGGAACATTGTTGGGTTGGAGGCTAAGCTATAAAAGGATGCACCCCAAACTTATGCCGACTCCCTGAATCAAATTTCCCGCGAAAATTGAGAAGATATAGCGGACTTTTCGTTTTGAGTGGCTCACAGAGCTGCTCATTTTTCACCTAGGGGCGAACATTTGCTATACGGCCGTTCATTGTAATTTTGTTTACAGATGGGCTTTTTCGCCTGTAATTCTTGAGCCTGGTTTATGAATCAAGAAGTTCAGGGATCCCCTTTTTCCCTTTTTGCTCTCTTTTCTCCCTTTTAGCCTGCTTTTTTTCCTTTGCGGTTTTTTTTGGTTTATTGTTATCCTTTTTTTTACTGTCCTGACCCTTACTCATGATTATTTCTCCTTATGATTAAATCTTGTGCAATTGTTTTACAAAATGGTTGAACTAACTGGCTGCGCCACCAGCTAAACCCAAGCCATCAATGCTTGCAAGGTAGCGCGGGTTGTTTGAGCGGATTGCGCTGATTCTTTGCTGCTTGCTTTTTGAGAGCCTCTTGTACCTTCTGCCAACGCATAAAGTCGTCTGCAGTTTTGTAGACATAGTTAGCGGGGAGTATACGCCGCTTTGATTTATTGCTTGACCCCATACGGTTTACCTCTAGCCAACCTTAGCATCCTCTAGCCGCCGGTTCACTTCCTCTTCGGCTTGTTCTTTGGTATAGCCATATCTCTGCTGAAGTTTGCCGATAAGCTGATCCGCCTTACCATCTACCTGTTGTAGATCGTCGTCAGTGAGTTTGCCCCACCACACTTTGGCCTGCCCTCTCTTTTCCTTCCACTTGCCTTCAAATATATCTTGGTTCATCGTTAGATCCTCCCAGATCATTCATAAACTATCTTAATTTATTGCCACCGGCGCTGCGAACAGTAGTGGAGCGTCGGTTGTAGGCAGTTAGCCCTGAACGGCCGTTATCCCAGTTTCAACCACCGGTTCCCAGCGTTCCTTTTGATCGACAACCACACCCTGACCATGCTGCTGTAACTCCTCAACCTGATCTTGTATGCTGGTTGTGACCTGCTGCGCTTTTTCCCGGACCTGATCGACCCCGTCTTCTAGCGTGTCGCTCGTTTGCTTGCGCAAATCCCTGCTTTTCTGCCGGATTTGTTTTCGTGTCTTTTTGCCTGATTGCGGCGCCAGCAGCAGCATTACCGCCGAGCCAATAAGGCCACCAAGTAGCAGTCCGGCTACAAACAAAAAACCAGCTAAAAAGGCACCTGAATAATTGACCTCATATTTTTCTTCGTTGCTGCCATTGTTCATTGTTTCATCTCCAATAATTACTCACTGATCTGCTCAAAGGTTGTCGTTTGGGTCACACCAACCACTTTGATCAAGTCAAACTGAGCTCTTGCTTCTCGGCGCGGTGTAGGTCAATGGTCATGGCGCCATCTTCGTGACCTACATCCAGGATGGTGTGGATGGCGACAGAACGATTCTCTTCGATCGGTCCGGTCACGTACACAAAGCTAAGGCTGAAGCCTAGCACTTGGCCCTCTCCATTGATAATCACATCACCAATTTTGCCGACTTTGGTGCTGCCTGACGTGTCTACCGGCCGCCCTTGTAAATCATCGCGCCGCAGCCAGGTTTCCTCTGTTTCCGCTAAATTCCCTTCTTCGTGAATCACGTCAGCGTGTTTGACTAAAATGGCATCTTGGCCAATCGTCGTAATATCTTCGCTTTTAATAAGAAATGATTTGCGGCTAAAAAGTCCTTCTGTACCTAGGAAAATACCCGCTACTGATCGGCAATCGGCGTTGAGGTAAATGTCTTTTGCGCGACCGATAGAGCGGCCATCATTGACCGTAATCACCGGGTTACCTATGATATCTTTGCCTAAAAACATGTTTTCTGTCCTTTTTGGCC
>CAYGMR010000706.1:0-1840 GCA_964350725.1 uncultured Ardenticatenaceae bacterium
GGGCTTGTACTCAGCTTTCTGACTGGTGAAGAGTGGGGGCAATGGGCCAACAACAGCCCCAAAGATTGGCTTGTTTTTGCAGTCCTGGTGATTGGCGTCTTCGCTGCTGCCAATATCTTACAAATCGGTGCGATTCGACATTTGGGGGCGGCTTTGGTCAGCAGCACGATGGCCTGGCGGCTGATTAGTGCGCTGGTGTTGGCTGCACTTTTGCTTGATGAACGTTTGACTTCACTCTGGCAGCTTGTGGGGACGGTGCTGGTGTTGGTGACGATTACGTGGTATTTGCGGCAGCAGACGGGGTCGATCCAAGTATTGACAGCGGCGAAATCGGTTGAGCCCAGCGATTGAAATCACGGACTACAAATACGAAGTCGACCTTCGTCGACTAAAGGGGTGGCCGCAAAGGTGGTCGAGCCCACGTAGGTGGGCTTTGAGATTGTAAAGCTTGTACTGAGCTTGCCGAAGTGTGCAGATTTATCTTCTGACCAAAATCAACGTTCCTGATTACCGTCGAAAGTGCTATAATCCAGCCTTGCCTCTCGGCAAACACAAACCAATATACCCACAGCGCTTACAACACAATCTCTGTGTACTCTGTGCTCTCTGTGGTTCAATTTTAAGGATATTATGGATTTGATCGCAGGCTTAAATGAAGCCCAACGAACGGCCGTTACTGCAAAACCCGGCCCCATACTTGTTTTAGCTGGCCCTGGCAGTGGCAAAACACGTGTACTCACCCATCGCATTGCTTATTTGATTCAAGATTTACGGATACGGCCGTGGAACATCCTGGCGGTCACCTTTACCAACAAAGCGGCCCGCGAAATGCGTCATCGCATCGAAGCCATTCTCGATGGCCAGCCGCGTGGGCTGACAATGGGTACCTTCCATTCTATCTGTGCGCGTATTTTACGTCGTGAAAGCGAGCATCTCACCTATTATGACAAAGATTTTGTCATCTTTGATTCGGCCGACCAACTGCAAGTCGTCAAACAAGCGCTCAAAGATTTGAATCTGGACGATAAAAAATTCCCGCCCTACAAAATACTCAACGGCATTAGCAACGCCAAAAATGAACTCATCACCCCTGAAATGTACGCTGCCACCAACTACATTGCTGAAGTCACCCGCCGTATCTACACGCACTATCAAGCACTTTTGCAAGCCAATAATGCCATGGATTTTGACGATTTGTTGATGAACACCGTACTGCTGTTCCAAGAACGCCCCGATATCTTGAAAGCGTATCAAGAACGTTACGAACATATTCTGGTTGATGAATTCCAGGACACAAACACAACCCAATACACACTCTTGCGTCAGTTGGCTGGTTTGCATCGCAATATCTTTGCCGTCGGCGATTCTGACCAATCGATCTACAAATGGCGCGGTGCCGACTTCCGCAATATTCAACGTTTCCGTGAACAATATCCCGATGCCGAACAGGTTTTGCTCGAACAGAATTACCGTTCCACACAAATCATTCTCGACGCAGCCAAAGCGGTCATCAAGCGCAATCCGCAGCGTGTGCATAAAGAACTGTTCACCTTGCGTCAGGGAGGCAGCCTCATCACTGTACGTGAAGCGTATAACGAACGCGAAGAAGCCCAATTTGTGATGGACAGTATCGAAAATATGCTGTTAGAAGGCTATTCTGGTGGTGATATTGCTGTGATGTATCGCACCAACGCGCAATCGCGTATCTTGGAAGAAGCCTTTTTACGCGTTGGCTTGCCCTATCGAGTGGTTGGCGCAACCGAGTTCTACAAAAGGCGCGAAGTTAAAGATGTACTTGCCTATTTGCGTCTGATCCACAATCCTGCCGATGCAGTTAGCC
>CAYGMR010000706.1:1850-2252 GCA_964350725.1 uncultured Ardenticatenaceae bacterium
CCACTCGTGGTATTGGTGCCAAATCGCGTCAGGATCTGCTGGCTTGGGCAGCCTACAACAATTTGCAGCCAGCCGAAGCGTTGATTCGCTTGGCAACGGATGTAGATGTGCAACATCCGTTCAAAAGTCGTGCCTTGAAAGCGTTAAGCACATTTGGCAGCATGTTAGATACCTGGATTGTTTTGCGTGATCAGGTGCCGGTGGCAGAGTTGTTGGACGTGGTTTTAGAACAGACCCATTTCCGTATGCATCTGGATGATGGCACGGAAGAGGGCGAAGAACGGTGGGGCAATGTGATGGAATTTCGTAATGTTGCCGCTGAAGGTGCCGATATGAATTTGGGCGAATTTCTGGAACAGGTCGCGTTGGTTTCTGAAACTGACAATCTGGATGAAGCCCCTA
>CAYGMR010000707.1:0-2252 GCA_964350725.1 uncultured Ardenticatenaceae bacterium
AGATTTTGGCGAATTACAGGACAAAAATCTGCGTCATCTGCGCAATCTTTGATAATTTCTATTACCGAAACAATTCTTTAGTTTTCATAAAATCCCCAAAATCTACTAAATCCCTGATGTTTCGCTTTATAAACTACTGTTCACTGGATATCAAAACGGCACGCAAGGCTGGAATGGCTGCCGGATCCGCCAGCAGCCAGCGTGCCAATTCATCGTGGGTTTGGGAGTTGCGCCATTCGCGGTAGACAGAACGGCCGTCTAAATCTCGAAAAAATAGCGCCAACACCACAGGCGTTGCTTCTGCTTGTGGATATGCATAATAAGCGGTTGTCAATATGCCGGGCAGTGAGCCGCCTTTGTATCCCAAATTTGTGAACTCAGCCTGATTATCGGGGAAGCGCATGGGCCATTCCATGTAACGGCGTGTGATGAAACTGGCGTCAGGATCGCTCAAGCCATTGAGCGCGATCTGCGCCATCAAGCCAGCATAATCAGCTGCGCTGCCGTGGGCGTTGAGAGTATGGCTGAAAAAGCGTTGGGTTTGGCTTGCGGGTCGTCGTGTGTCTTGTCGCCAAGCAACGGCCGTTTCCCGAAAGTCACTGTCACCGGCAAAAGCCTCTGTCAGTGCCATGACCTCACGGCCATAGCTGGCGGGGTCATCAATATAGGCTTGCACAGCGCTATCATCATTGTTTGTGGTGCGTGTGTGGTTGCCCATCGCCAGGAATTGACCCACAAACGGGCAGGGGGCGGTTTGGCTGGCGAGATCGAGGGCTACGGCCGTTTCTTCAATTCGTTCCTGCCCCAACAACATATGCAAATAATCGGTGGCCGCGTTATCACTGAACTGGATCATCATGCCCGGCACTTCATCTAATAGCAGGGTGGCGGGTTCGCCGAAGAGACGGCCGTTGGCTTCCAGGCTTTCTACTGCATTTGTATGCGAACCTAAATCGGTTGTGGGCAGATAATAGGCCTCGATTTCGTCCAATGTTACTGTGCTAAGCGGGTCAAATTCGCCAGCCGCAACGGCTTCGGCATAAGCGATTAAATCAATCACCTTCACAACCGAAGCCAATGGCATAGGCACTTCAGCATTCAAAAAAGCACCATTTGCTTCTTGCCCCACCTGATACACCGCCAACCCCACTGATTCTGGATGCGCTAAAATATAATCAAGAGCTTCTTGCCCTTCCTCAGGCACAATCGCTTTCAAATTCGCCAATGCCACCGAGTCGGGGTCTAATGATTCAATCACTGGCACATCATTAGCCGGCAAAAGCGGTAAGATTTGCCCGCACTCAACTAATGGATCAGGTAACAACACGGCCGGTATCGGTGATGCTGTGGCAATGGCTGTCGGGATTGCTGTGGGTTGTATTTCTTGAGTGGCTGTTGGCAGAGGGGTAGCCGTTGGGACAGAAGCGGTTGCTGCTACTGTTACCGCTGGAATCTGAGTCGCACCCAAATCTGTGCTGTCATTTGATGAATTTGTGCAAGCACTTAACAGCGTAGTAAAAATACAAACAAAGATGAAAATCAAACCTAATAATTTGTTCCTTCCAGAAACCTGTGCTGAGCTTGTCGAAGTATTCGTTGTTGTCATTCGCACAATTATATCCGCGTTAACCAATCAAAAAACTAAAAATAGAAAAACTCTAACGCTTGCCAACCCGTTCCCATTCGGGGTAAAGTTCGTCCATGCCGATTTTAACCGTCACCGAATTGGGCCACTCTTTTGGGGCCGACGATATATTTAGCGACATCAACCTGATGCTCAAGCGCAAGGAACGTGTGGGCCTCGTGGGGCCAAATGGTGTTGGAAAAACGACTTTGTTATTGATTCTGGCTGGTATGCTGGAATCTACTGCTGGCACTGTACAGCGTCACAACGAGCTAACCTTGGGTTATTTGCGGCAAGAGGCAGTGCTCACCTTTGCCGGACAAGACAATACAGTTTTTGAGGAGATGTTGACTGTTTTTGCCGATTTGACCCAGTTTGAAACCGATTTGCGTGCGATGGAAGCAGCGATGGCGGCTGGGGATTTGACGGAGGCGTTGTTTGAGCGTTACGGCCGTGTCCAAGAACAATACGAAATTGCCGGCGGTTATGATTATCAAGTAGACATAAAGCGCGTGTTACAAGGGCTTGGCTTCCCTGCCGAACAGTGGCAAACGCCGCTTACACACCTCAGCGTCGGCCAAAAAACGCGCGTGCTGTTGGGTCGTTTACTGCTCGAAAAACCAGATTT
>CAYGMR010000708.1:0-2251 GCA_964350725.1 uncultured Ardenticatenaceae bacterium
TCGCTTTAGCTATCAAACTCGATTCAGCCGGGCCTGTACTTTATTCAGGAGTACGCATCGGACGCAATGGCACCCCTTTCAAAATGTACAAATTCCGCTCGATGATTGTGGATGCCGATCAAAAAAAGACAGCTTTGCAAGCTCAAAATGAGGCGGATGGTCCCATCTTCAAAATCAAGGAAGACCCGCGTTTGACGCGTGTTGGCGTTTGGATTCGGCGACTTAGTTTGGATGAGTTACCGCAGTTTTACAATGTATTTTTGGGCCAAATCAGCATGGTGGGACCGCGCCCGCCTTTTCAGGAAGAAGTTGATATGTATAAACCGTGGCAGTTGCAGCGGCTTTCTGTGATTGGGGGAATTACAGGGCTGTGGCAGGTAAGCGGCCGTTCCGATTTAACTTTCGATGAATTGTGCCTATTGGATATTTATTACATCGAAAATTGGTCGCTCACCATGGATTTACGCATTTTGCTACAAACAATTCCTTACGCCTTATTCGGTCGTGGCGCATATTAGTATTCATTTGCTCTGGCCGGTCTCCTGACCGAGCCAGTGGACAGAGCAAATGAACAATCACTTTTGTTACACTGTACTTTGCAGTGAAAAAGAAAAGTTCATTCATTCCTCAACCTATGCTGAACTTGTCGAAATATTCGTTGCCGCCATTGAAATAACAAACAGTTACATCGTCAAAGCCATACCTGCCTTTTGCATATGCAAACGATTTTCGGCTTCGTCAAAGATGGCAGAACGCCAGCCACTCTCCGGATCAGTATTGTCCATGACCTCATTGGTCACTTCCCAGGCACGATCAGCCAGCAGGCAATGCATGTAGATCGCATCTTTATCGCCTAGCTCCATATATTCGCGGGTGGCTTTCCAATCTTTATATTTGTTGAAGATTTCCAACGCATTTTCATCGCTGTCTTCGCCAACCGGCAATTAATTTTTTCCAATCAAGTAGGGTAAATAAATCTCGTCCGCGAAATGAATCTGTTAACATTTTTTCCTTAATCACTGTTTTGATTATCAGATAAACGGAAATGCTTTGTTGAATCATAGTATACAAAAATCGTCCTCCGAAAGAAAGCGAATTGAAATAGTAATACACAATACCAAATTTTATGTTATCAAAGTTGACATTACCATACAAAATAGCTACTATTACCCCAATTACATGCAAAAATGTGTAATGAGAGTTCACACACTTTTTTGGTCATCAGACAGCATAAGAGAGAATAAATTAAGGATATAATCTCCATAAGATTATTGGATAAATTCATATGAGTGTAAAAATTGGGGCAAAGATCAAACAGCGGCGTAAAGAGTTGAGGCTAAGTTTACGCGATCTTGCCGAACGTGTAGACCTGACAGCCAGCTTTTTAAGTCAGATCGAACGTGATATCGCCAGCCCTTCAATCGATTCGCTGCGCAAAATCAGCCAGGCGTTAGATGTGCCGGTCTTCTTTTTTTTATTAGACCAGGATGGTCCCAATCCACTTGTCAAACATAACCAACGTCGCATGTTGAAGCTGCCCCAGGGTAATATCACCTATCAATTATTGACGCCTGACGTTGATCGAAAATTGGGTGTCGTTCTCGCCGAATTAGCCCCCGAAGATGGCGAAGTGCCTTTACTCAATTATCAGCATACGGAAGAGTGCATTTTTGTACTCGAAGGCGAATTAGAGGTCACGCTTGGCAGTGATGTCTACCTTTTAGAAGCAGAAGACGCCATCTATTTTGATGGCCCCATGTTGCAAAGCCTGATTGCACGTGGGGACAAGCCCGTGCGTTATTTATCGATCATCACACCACCCGTGTTTTAGTAGGTCAATTTGTTAAGGAACGGGAATTCAATCACTGTCCACAAATAAATTCCCGTTCCCCAAGGCTGACGATGCAACTCCGACAGTTATTTAATCGTCAGCCCTAAATCGACTGGATGAATTACGAATTCGTCCTACATAACTTGTAGTTGGTGCATTTCTTCTTTTAGTAATGGGTACAAGCGCCGGTATTGTGCATAACGTGCCGCGTATAGTTCTTGGTTTTGGGGACGGATTTCTGTGATTGGTTCAGATAACCTTGCCAACGCCTCTGCAACATCTTTATAAAGGCCAACACCCATGCCAGCCAATACGGCCGTTCCCAAACAAGCCCTGGGTACATCCGCCCCTGCTACTTGAATTGTTACCCCCCAAATATCAGCCAAAATTTGCGGCCACACAAGCGAGCGTGTCACCCCA
>CAYGMR010000709.1:0-2251 GCA_964350725.1 uncultured Ardenticatenaceae bacterium
CGGCCGTTCCCGACACTGTCAGCGTCGCCACCCAACCCCATTATGTACCCCATCTGGCGCATCGCGAGCAAATCTTCCATTATCCCTGGATCAAAATCGGCCAGGAAAACGTGGATTATTTTCTGTTGGATCGCCAGTCAGACCCTTATCCATTTAGCAAAGATGAGATGAATGGTGAGATCACCAAGTTTTTAGCTGATCCGGCGTTGGAATTGGTCGCTGAATTGGATGAGATTTATTTGTTTCGGCAGGGGGCAGATGTTGAGAGGGGAACGTTTGGGGAAACGGCCGTTGTGGGTGAAACCATACAATTGAATGGTTTCGATGTCGCCCTTCCTGATGAAAATGGGCTGCTGCGTTCACAAAGCGCGGCTCCCCTACAAGCGCAAGCTGGACGGCCGTTGCGCGTTGACTTATATTGGGAAGCCCTGGCCGCCCCCGACGCCGAATTGACCGTCTCAGTGCGTTTGGCCGCACCGGATGGCTATATCCATGCGCAGCATGATGGTATTCCCGGCCTGGGCAGCAAACCCACCAGTTGGTGGCAGCCCGGCTGGCAAATACGAGATGTGCATACCCTCATTTTGCCCCCCGATCTGTCTCCGGGCAGTTACAGCCTTGAGTTAGTCATCTATGATTCGTTCACGCAAACCGTAATTCCATTTGCTGATGGCGCTGACAAATTAACATTGACCAGTGTAGAAATCCAGCCCTAAAACATGTTATACTTAAACCAAAGGATATGTTTGCAATTAAGTTTTGATCTAGAAGCGCATCCGCAAAGGGTTGACCGTTTGCCCAAATCCAAAGTTAAAAACGGGCAAGCTCTAAATCTTAACAAAGAGGTTGGATTATGAATCCATTATTGGAACGCATAACGATTGATCCGAATATTTGCTTTGGCAAACCTACTATTCGTGGAACACGCATATGGGTCTCGCTTATATTGGATTTCCTGGCCAATGGCATGCAATCTGATGAAGTTTTAGCAGAGTATCCCCATTTAGAATTAGCTGATATTCATGCTGCTATTGCTTATGGTGCTGATGCGTGCCGACGTTCAATGGGATCGTCAAGGTAGCGTGATTTTAGTTGATGGATTTCTGTCCTGGATTTGGTTTTATATCTCGTTAGACAGCTAAAAGCCGTTCCACTTTGAAATCTTGCTGATTTTGCCTGGCCTGCCATAAATCATACTGGGCTTGCTGGTTGAGCCAACTTTCAGCCGAAGTATCAAAAGCGATTGAAAGCCGGATTGCCATTTCTGGGCTGATGCCTGCGCGCCCATTCAAAATAGCCGAAAGCGTCTTGCGACTCACGCCAAGCGCTTCTGCCGCTCTCGTCACAGTCAACCCCAATGGTTCTAAACATAGCTCTTTAATTATTTCTCCAGGATGGGGAGGTTTAAACATTTGCATCATTTTAATTACCTTAATGGTACTCTTTTATCATTGAAATACGCATTAAATATATGCCTAATCAACCGTTAGCACAATAGTCAGCCAAAACATCCTCGATTGTGCGGCGGGCTACTTGGGCGAAGCCTGGATTACTACTTTGATAGTAAGGCAGGGCGATCACTGCCACGGATAGTGCCCAACCACGCGCGCGCGCCCAGGTTGCATCATCGATCTGTAAGGCTGCCCGGAATATGTCGCGAGTAGCGGCAGAAAGAAACAACCAGGCTGTCATCACATCGCAGGCGGGGTCACCCACGCCTAATCCCCCAAAATCAATGACAGCGCTGAGCTTTCCCCCAGCTGCCAGCAAATTGCCAGGTTTCAAGTCGCCATGGATCCAGACGGGTGGTTTATGCCATGGTGGGGCGTTAACGGCCGTTTCCCACACCGCACCCATTAAATCGCTGTCATACATGTCTTGCAGGGTTGCAATCGCAGCGCGGGTTTGTTGATTGCGGTGCGCCAGCGGTTCACCACGCGAGGAATCATTGGGCGCGTCTGTGGTGTCTAATCGTTGCAAGGCGGCGATGAAACCGGCCAGATCAAGCGCCGTTTGCCGAGGGTCAGTCATCTGCTCGATGGCTGCATCCTTGCCAGCGAGCCATTGATAGATTGACCAATGCCAGGGATAACCAGCGCCTGGTTCGCCTTTTGCTAGCGGAACCGGGATGGCCAACGGTAGGAAGGGAGCCAATCGCGGCAGCCATTTATGCTCTTTATGTACTTGCTCGGTAGCCCAGTAGATGAGCGGCAGCCGCACCACCATGTCAGTACCCAACCGGTAGATCGCG
>CAYGMR010000710.1:0-2246 GCA_964350725.1 uncultured Ardenticatenaceae bacterium
CTTCGACAAGCTCAGCACAGGTTTAGGAAGGAACGAATTTACTCGACTGGCTTAAACCGAGGTGAAGTCGGTTAAGTACGAGGCCAAATATTGAGATGTTTTATCGCTTATTGGAAAAATAATTGATGAGGGGATGGTGGGGTAGGTTTTACAACAGCCACTGCGGCTGCGCTCAGTATAAGCGTTGCTCACAGCGGTGACAGAGTATTAAGAGGTATTCAGGAACAGGCAGAGAAAATCATTGTGGACATATGTGGGGTGATTACGCTGGGTGAACTCGCTTTTGCTTTTTTCCACGCCAAACGGCAACGGCCGTTACCAGCAAAAATAACAATACCGCCACCTCATTTAACAAGCCACCCCAGCGACGCAGCTGCATCTGCAACAGCAGATCACCCGCCACTCGCAGCACTAATGAAACGTGCAATAATATCAAGTAACTGTAAAAAATGGGCGAATATGGCACTTGTACACCCAGCACGGCTGGCACAATCACTGGTGCATGGCCGAAAATCATCGAGAAAACAAAACCGAGGAAAATCGTGTGCAGCATGGCATCATACAGCGGTCCAGCGACAGTGTGACTGCCATAAGTCAACCATAACAAGCCGCTCACAATGAGCCACACATATCCTGGCAGCAAGCAAGCCGCAATAAAACGGGTCAATCCCTTTTGGCGGATGGTGCGCCGGGCAATGTCATAGCGCAGCAGCCACACCCCCAAAGCCAGTAACGCCACTCCTACCAGCCGGAGTCCGGCATCAAATGCGAATAACGAAACCAGCAGACCCGCCAGAAAAACAGCGATAATGATCAAAAAGGTCGTGCGGGTTTTTTGTTTCAACATCAATACCCGTGTCAACTCCAAGCGTTCACCGGCGATGGTGAGGACCAGAAAACCCGCCCACCAGGGCACAACCTGATACACAGGCCAACCAGCCAGCCACAAGCCGTTGCCCACCAGCCACAGCAGCGCCCCTATGCCCATGACGGCATGGTCGATGGTGGACTGCAAACGGTAAATAACGACAAAGATGAGGACTAAGCCTAACGCGCCCAACGTACTCAGGCCACGCGGCACGGCCGGGGCTAGTGCGAAAAACAAGGTCACCGCCCCCAAGCCAGCCAATAAGGGCGCTAAGTAATAGATTCGACGGCCGCCTTGATTTTGGCTCAAGGCAACAGCCCGCTCCAGACTAATGAGTGTGCCCAAAAAGCCAGACACCATGAGAGGGCCGTGCTGAGCCGGCAGCCGCAGTAGAACTGGGGGCAGCTGCCAGCCCATACGCACTAATCCCGCCCAGAGGCCAGCCAATAACGCCAGCGCCGCTAGAATCATCAGCGGCGCGCGCTGCCGGTAACGTGTGCGTGTTTGGGGAGGAACAGATCGTGTCATGTGGCGTGTTTCTCTTCGAGATAAGCTTTGAGGACAACGGCATTGTTGTGTTCGGAGTCGCGGGCTGCGTAAATGAGGGTGATGTCACCTGCATTAACGGCCGTTAACAACGGCTGCCAACTTTCCGGATTCGCGTCCAATTCAGTTCGGTAACGTTTTTGGAATTCAGGCCATTTCTGCGGATCATGACCAAACCAGCGGCGCAGATCATTACTGGGCGCTACCGCTTTGCACCATTCATCCAGAGCCAAGGCTTCCTTCTTCACGCCACGCGGCCAGAGACGATCCACCAAAAAGCGACGGCCGTCACCCTTTTCTGGTTCATCATAAGCACGTTTCAAATGAATCATACGGTTTCTGCTGCTTAGAAATCAATCTTTTCTTCAGCGACGGCCGATGCGTACCCGCCACGCCTGCGGCCCTTGCTCCAGATAGTCCCAGGTAAACTGATCGGTTAGTTCGGCCTGGAACTGATAGTAAAGCGGTTTGGGATCATGATCATTGACTAAGATAAAGCCCTCACCTGTTTCCAGCGCCGCAAATTTATCAAAGATCAGTGGATGCCGGTTCATAGGAATAATGGGACGAATATCTAATACGGGTTCGTTGCTTACAGTTTCGTTGCTCATGTTTAATTTTCTCCAAATTTATGAATAAATGTTTTTATAGGGTTAATAAAGCATTTTGTAAATCAGCGGGGGTGGCAAAAACGGCCGTTGCCGACTTGGGATCATCTTCTAAAAGGTGCTGCAGCAGTTGTCTGGCCTGTTGTAATACGGCCGTGTCCTTGTCGACACCTGCCAGTTGCAGCTGCGCTTTCAACACATTTTGGCGTTCAATGGAAGCGGGT
>CAYGMR010000711.1:0-2238 GCA_964350725.1 uncultured Ardenticatenaceae bacterium
GTGTATTCATCTAAACCTCTGTGCCCTCTGTGTTCTCTGTGGTGAAATGAAATTTATCCAAAGCGCACTGAATAAATTGGTGGCAGGTGGTTAGAAACGGCCGTCCAACTATCACCACGATCGTATGAAATAAACAAATTGCCTGTCGTTGTGCCAAACGCCAGCGTCTCGCCGCTGATGTCGAGCGCATGCCGAAAAACGATGTCATAGCAGTTTTGCTGCGGCAGGCCTTTGCGTAGTTCTGTCCAGGATTGGCCGCCATCTTCGGTACGGCCGACACATAAGGCACCATTGACCGCCATGCGTATATCATCACTGATGCCGGGTACCACCCAGGCCGTTTGGGCATTCTGATCATCCACAGCGATGGGGAAGCCGAAATTGACCGGCCCAGCCTTTTGGGAGATGTCGCTCCAATTTTGGCCGGCGTCTGTGCTGCGGAAAACACCACAGTGGTTTTGCTGCCAGAGTACATCAGGATTTGAATGACTGGCGACCAGGTAATGGGGATCATGCCCATATTCCGCATACGGGTCGGGCAGATAATCGGCACGCAATCCTGTGTTACGGCCGTGCCAGGTCACACCGCCATCTGTGGACTCATATACACCACCCACACTTATCCCCACAAACAGATGCTCGCTGTCACGCGGATCGACGACAATGGCACAAGCGCCCGCCTGGTCACGCCCGCCGCCAAACCAATTTTTCTGGCGTGAGGGATGCTGCCACAATCCTTGCATCAACTGGAAATTTTCACCGCCGTCATCACTCATGAAGACGCCGCCCGGTTCTGTGCCGATGTAGAGACGCTCTGGCTGATCAACGCCGCCTGGTTGAATCACCCAGATGTAGGTTAATTTAGCCGGTTTTTCGGCACCCTCATCCCACACATCATAAATGGTGGCATCTTCAGGATACTGCGGGGCGGGAATCTCATTGAAATTCTTGGCACCATCCCAGGAACGGTACAGTTTGCTGCCCCAATGCCCATGGTCGGCTGCCGCCCAGATGGTGCTGGTACGGGTGTCGGAAAACGCATAGGAGATTGGGATGCCGGGGAATTCAGTTTGGGTCACGCGCCAGGAACGGCCGTTGTGGGTCATAATGATCAAACCCTTGCGGGTACCGAGAATCAGTCGATTGTCAATCATGAGTCCTCCATTCAATTCACCACAGAGAACACAAAGTGCTTCTCCGTGTTCTCCGTGTCCTCTGTGGTTTTGCTTTTTTGTCGTGGGTAATCCATCACGTTATCTATCCTCCAGATAATGCCTGAAAAATAAAAATCTGGTCATCAGGCTGCACCGGGTCTTGTAGTTTTTGACGGTCGTGGATCATTTCTCCGCCGATAAAGATGTTGACATGTTTGCGTAGATTGCCATGTTCGTCGACGATATAGGCGGCGAGCCCGGGGTAGGCGGCGTCCAGACCCGCAACAACGGCCGCTATCGTTTCGCCTTCAACTGTGACACTGTTTGTCAAAGTTGGGAAAAAGCGGTTTAAATGTCGGGTGAACTTTACAGTGACCATAGGTTGCTGGTTTCCTATTTGAAGTTAAGCGTTGCCAAGTATCTAAAAGCGTAACAACACTGAGGATGATATGATAGCACAAATGTTCTTAATTTGTCAAAAAATATTAATAGCGTTATTCTGATTAGGGGGAAACGGCCGTTACTGTTCCGGTAAGTGCAATCGAAATACGCTGCCCTGTTTGCATCTGCGCATACTCATCCGGCCGCAAAACCAAAACCGCTGGTGCCTGCGCATACATCTCCCGCGCAACGGCCGCACCCAAAGCTAGAATCGAATCCACTTCAGAGGTGATGATGGCGATAGGCGCCATGTCCACGCGCACTGCTTCCAATAGGATGCTGCTGGCGCTGCTGGACCCCCGTCCGGCGGGAAGGATGAGGATACGGCCGTTGACCTGAGCGCCGCAGTTGGGATGGCGTTGGTCGATGATGGTGCCCGTTTGCGGGTCTAATCCGCCCCATAAACTCAATGGTTCCGCCAAGACCAGCGCTTCACCACTGCCTTCGCCTGGCACTAAAACTTGTGCATTAAATGTTCTTTTTGCAATCATGTGCTCAATTTGTTGTTAAAGATGACGGCGACTTCACAGATAAAAATCTGTGTCATCTGCGCAATCTTTGACATTTTTGGCATGATTCAATAACGTGAACGTGCTTTTCATCTTTACAAATGACTACAACGAATTAGGGAACAAACGAATTA
>CAYGMR010000712.1:0-2230 GCA_964350725.1 uncultured Ardenticatenaceae bacterium
AACTAAACCGATAGGCGTCGCGATTGGTGTGGATACGATCAAGGAAATCAACATCACCTGGGGCACCTGCCATTATGCGACTTAAGGTTTTTGCATTTGTTACCGTTTCCGAATTTTGTACCGTATAGATTGCCAACATTTCAGTTTCTTCAGCTGTGAGATTGCTGGTGACTTCTTTTTCTTGGATAACAACAACCGGAGGTGGCACCGTGCGCCGATCATCTTCTGTCACAATTACCGGATTGAGTATGCAGAGGCCCAGGACGCGCTCAAAACGGTGCAGCAACACGCCGCGAGCCAAGTATGCGCCCAATGAGAATCCAGCAAGGGCAAAAGGCTGCTCGCCGATGACCGTGTCAATAAATTCAAGAATTACATCGAGAAAACCATCTAACGAGTCAATCAAAGCAACGCCTTGTGTCTGTCCGTGGCCGGGTGGGTCCACATAGATGCGTTTCCATTGTGATTGGCCAAAAAATAACGGTTCAAAAAAATGTGCCATGCTGCTGCTGTTCGCAGAATATCCTGGCAATATTAACAATGGTTGCCCACTGCCGTAACAATCATAATGAACAATCAAGTTTTCGAGTTGGCATTCCATTTGAGAAGTCCTGGTTAGAATTAATGATTTTAGATTATATTGAATAAAACTTTGGTCTTGCAGTTTTTGATGGGTGCGAATGTTTTATTTGTATGACTTATTCGTAACAGTGTAAACTTTTTGAGGGGAAAATGCAACTATGAACTAAAAATTGAGTGGGGAGAAATTGATGGTTCAAAACGAGACCTGAGCTTGTTGATGGTCGACTTTTGACAAGCTCAGGCCTGGTCTGCTCATACAAAACCGAAAAGGGCAAGTGCTGCAAAAAGCATGATTGGTAGTACGAGATTGATGATGACAAAGATGCCCAACCCAATGGCAATGGCTGTACCCAACTTATAACTTTTTGCTGTCTTTACGGGTTTCCTGGCGATCACTTGTTCGATGCTATAAATAGTTTGCTCAACGGCCGTTTCCATCTGCCATTCATTCACGCCAATCCAATCCCATTTTTCTTCCGATCTTGGAATTAACAACTTGTGCCCTGGACTTGATGCGATGGCTACCAATGAATCGAGGTCTGTTTGTCCATGGTCTACGTAGGGTGTTGCGATTGTCCAAGAACCGACGATAATTTCAGCTTTCTTCAATGCTTCTGTTATGGGCAGTCGTTCATCTCCATTTTCCATTGCTGTGACAGCATCACTGGTCAGGCCAATGGGGTAAAGGATGATGTCAGGGAGTGCTTTTTGTAGAGCTGTGATCAGTTGGTTGCCGAAACGGCCGTCTTCATCATCCACAACCGCCACATGTACAATATCAGTTGCTTGCTTGCTAGTCATTGCCAAAGCTTTATTATCGCGGCGAATGAGGCTGTTATGGTAAATCCAAACAATGGCGGCAATCAACCCAAAAGCAAGCGCATGTGCCATATCAGACCCTAATGTATGCGACGTACGGCCGCCTAATATGAGCAACAAAATTTGTGAAACGATATATATGCCTGCGCCTAAAAATGTCAATGTGGCAATCAACAAATAGAAATAGAGATAGATTTTGCGAATCATGGATTGGCGTGCTTGTAAGCCAATTTGCTCTGGGGAAACGATTTCTTTTTGGATTTTTTGCCAGGGGATAATCCAAACAAACAGCCCTGCAATGGCAACGGCCGTAAACCAGGCAAATTGTTCGGGTAGCAAATCTTGAATGTAGGTTGGCTGTGTAAATTGTGAACGGATTAACACGCTAATGTCACCACCAACGCCTACCAAGAGCGCCATCAGACCAATGCCCGCGATGAGATACCAATATAGGCGGCGCACGCCAGCTTGCTGCTGTTCTTCCGGCAATACACGCGCATCTTGTTGTAGCACGATAAAGTGATATGCCCAGATAACGGCCATTGGAATCAAGACGCATAAAACATTGCGCACATCCCCTTGTGATTCCAGCGCGAGCAGTCGGCGTAGCAAACCGGCGAATAGGGCTGTCAAACTTCCTACAGTGCCCAATGCCGCCAGGAAGATGACCAGGTACAAATAGAATTTACGTAAAATAGAAATTTGTTCGGCTTCATCTCCTTGCTGAAACAGATTTTCAGCCTGCCGCCAGAAAATAAGCCACAGGGGGACCCCCACAGCCAATTGAGCTAAGGCGGCGGCCAAAACGCCTGCGTTGACGATGTTAATG
>CAYGMR010000713.1:0-2230 GCA_964350725.1 uncultured Ardenticatenaceae bacterium
CACAGGAGACAAAAAACGTGATAGCCCTAAAACTTCCACCACGTTTTTTATGCCCTTGACCTTTTAAAACATGACCATAACCACGTTTTTCGTGGTCGCCATTTATTCACCATCACGTTATGGGAGATATGAGAATGCTCTCCAGGTATACTAGTTTTGCTACAAATCAGTCACCTAAAGGAGAACATTCTCATGTTGTATGATACATACAATACCCCGTTTTGGTCATATTTTCGTTCTGGGCAGATTCCCCTGCCCGCACACCTACCGCGCTTGGTGCTCGCCAACCGCTTTCAACCTCGCTATGTACGCCGCTGTCCCGTCACTCAAAGAACCATTGCACAGCTGCGCCTGCTGCAATGGGAGCAGTTGCCGGCTACCTTGGCTGACCGCAAACAAGGTCAGCGCCTTGTCCCCCTGGCCGCTTACATCGGTGCCTATCTGGTACGGTTGGAGCAGCAGCTCCCAACTTTTGGTGCCCTCCGTCGCTTTTTAGGCGACCATCCGGGTCTTATCTGGGCACTCGGCTTTCCAGCAACAGGGAATGGTGGCAGACAGCAACCATTTGACCCTGAACAAAGCTTGCCTTCTCAGGCGCACTTCACCAAAAAGCTGCGTTCGCTGCCCAATGAACTTTTGCAAGAATTTCTTGATGGTCAGGTCGCCTGGCTCCACCAGCGGTTTGGCGCTGACTTTGGCCAAACTGTCAGTATTGACACCAAGCATGTTCTGGCTTAGGTCAAAGAAAACAATCCCAAAGCCTTTATTAAGGAAGGCCGCTTCGATAAAACACAGCAACCTGCTGGTGACTCAGATTGCAAATTGGGCTGTAAACGTCGGCGCAACCAACACACACCGACAAAAGAGGGGCAGCCGGTTAGTGCAAAAGTGAGTGTGGGTGAGTATTACTGGGGCTATGCCTCTGGCGCAGTGGCTACAAAAGAGCCTGACTGCGGTGAGTTTGTTCTGGCGGAACTGACCCAAACGTTTGACTTTGGTGATTCGACTTACTTTCTGCCGCTGATGGCTCAGGTTGAGCAGCGACTGGGTTGTCGGCCTCGTTTTGGTACGGCAGATGCTGCTTTTGATGCTTGGTATGTCTACGATTATTTCCACAACCCAGAGCATGCTGGCTTTGCGGCTGTGCCTCTACGCAAAATGAAACAAGGTCATCGTCACTTTGACCCCTCTGGTCTACCTTTGTGCGCCGCCAGCTTAGCGATGCCGCTCAAAAGCACGTTTACCAATCGTACTTCTCTGGTTCAGCACAAACGTGGCCGTTATGCTTGCCCTTTGCTACACCCTGAGCCGTCTGCCGATAACTGCCCCATTGATCATGCCAAGTGGCCTGATGGTGGCTGCAAATTAGTGATGCCTACCGCTTCTGGTGCACGCATTCGTTACCAACTCGACCGTGAAAGCCAAATCTATAAGGCTATTTACAACCAGCGCACGACCGTGGAGCGCATCTTTTCTCAGGCGGTCGCTTTGGGTATTGAGCGACCCAAGTTGCGCAACCGGCAGGCGATTGCCAACCAGAATACACTGATTTACATCCTCATCAATTTACGTGCGATGCAGCGTCTGGTAAACAAATCTGGTTAAGGACGTCGCTTTTTTTAGTTTCAAGTCTTAATTTGCTGATTTATGAACGACTGGTTTCGTAGCAAAAACCATGATTTTAGCTTTAGGTTTGTTTCAATGGGGGGGAGCTGTTTTCCAGTGGTAATAGGTAAAACGTGACCAGCATTATGGCCTGTTTTTAGTGGCAAAACCCTATCTCTTTGAGGGTAGCGCGCATGTGAAGTGCGGTTACGAATAAACGTCGTCATGACCACGTTTATTATAGCACTGGAGAAGAATTTTGTAACCTAACTGAAACACCGGTTATGTTTTAGTGACGGCTGTATTGTAACTGACGACGTGCTGACGACGTTTTTCGTGGTCGCTGTAAATGCCTGACCATGTTCTAACATAGGCTGAATCCCCTGCTGATATACTATTTTTGCTACAAAACGATATTCAGCAGGAGAATTCAACTATGTTTGATCATACATTCAATGTTCGTTTTTGGAAATGGTGGCAACCTTGTCCATCATTGCCTACCTATCTTCCTCGATTGCTCTTAGCAGATCGATACCAACCGCGATATGTACGTCGCTGTTTGGTCACACAAGACATTTGCGCAACTTTGCGCTTACTTGATTGGGAACAACTGCCGCACTCACTC
>CAYGMR010000714.1:0-2221 GCA_964350725.1 uncultured Ardenticatenaceae bacterium
ATATAAGGGAGCTTGACCCGTGCTGTTTAGTAATAGGCTAATAGTAGCGCCCAGAAAAATTGGCACACCAGCGAAAATCCATCGCCCTCTCATTCATTGGCCTCCACATCAGCCGAGAAGCGGTAGCCTTCACCAGCAACGGTGCTAATGAAACGAGGTTCAGCCGCGTCATCACCGAGCGCACGGCGCAGCTCGGCAATGCGCGTATCGACAGCACGTGTACCAGTTGGATAATCCCAGCCCCACACAGCATCAAGAAGGCGGTCACGAGTGAGTAATTCATCTGGATGCGTCATGAGATATTCGAGCAGCGCCACCGCTTTCGGGGTTAGTCCCAACTCCAGGTCTCCGAGATACGCCCGTCGTGCCCGCCTATCGAGATGTAAGGAGCCACTAGAAAGTTTCCAGGATGTCGCCAGTGGGGGACGTCCCAATTGAGCGCGACGTAATATGGCTCGGATTCGCGCCACAAGTTCGTGAGGCTCAAATGGTTTATTTAGATAATCGTCGGCACCTTCTTCCAATGCTATCGCCCGTTCAAAGGCTTCGCCAACTTGTGTCAGTAAAATAATGGGGATCCAATTATCGCCAGCCCGCAACTGCCGCAAGGCTTCTCTCCCATCCATCCTGGGCATCAACACATCCATCACAATCAGGTCTGGGGTTAATTCTTTTGCTTTCTGTAGCGCCTCTTCGCCATCATTGGCCACGGTAATCTGAAATCCGGAACGCTCCAGAAATGGCGTCAGGTTGTCGGTAATAGCAGCTTCATCATCAACGAGGAGGATATGATTTTTATTTTTTTCCATTTTTACCATTTTGAGAAACACGTGAAACCACGATAGCCTTATTTGATAGGTGCGTCCATCCCCAGCGCCAGATAATAATTCCGACTGTCACGACTAACACACTAAAATCGAGCCAACGCCCTAAATCAGTTGTCCAGAATGGAACGGCCGCCGCTGCCGTATTCGCTGATGCATGGAACAATGCAGCAATCAAGACACTGCCCCCCGTATTGTTGTGCAGCCAGGTGTAAAGAATGGCAAGTGCCATCGTTTGCAGAAAAAATTCATAGATGGGGATTGCGGCTTGGGTTGTACCTTCAATGAAGAAGAGGGGTAAATGCCATAATGACCAAACTGCACCTAAGATGAGGCTGGCAGTGAGCGTATTGAATCGATTTTGTAATGGGTCCAGCGCATACCCTCGCCATCCATACTCTTCCGGTAGTGCATTCGTGAAATAGATGAATAGAAAGATGGGAACAATCAACAACGGTGGCACACCATATTCCCACCCAACTTTACCCCGGGTGAGCCAAATAAGTGTGACGGCAATTAACGCAGTGAATGGCCCCACCAACAGTGTTGGAATTAGCCATTTTCTCTCAAATTTTAACTGCCAACCGCGTACCCACAGTGTTTTTGCGCCACCTTTGCCAGATTGACGCCAGGTTAGCCAAAAGGCCGCAATGGCGGGTCCAAAAGGAGCAAAATTTCCCGGCAGTCCCACAATCTCCGGCAGATCGGGAAACCCATTCGATTTTAATATGGCAAGCGTCCACAGAAGCCACGAAATAACGAATGTGATTGTAAAAAATTGAATAAGTTGGCGATTTTTGTTTTGATTCATAATTCCGTCAAGTGAGCAAGATTACCATGATGCCATGCACCATCGCCAATCAGGGCATAATCTGATGGCGCGGTCAGGAGCATTCACTTACAACAACCCCAGCTCACGGGCACGCAAGGCGGCCTGTGTGCGGTCACGGACACCCAATTTTTGCAAAATAATTGTGATATAGTTTTTGACCGTACCATGCGCCAGACTGAGCTGGACCGCAATTTCCCGGTTGGTTAATCCGGTTGCCATTAACTGTAAAATCGTTTGTTCACGTTCTGTGAGTTGTTCGGTCAAGTCACTATTCCCATAACTTTGCGAATGCGCAACATGGGAAGAAAACTCTTTCATCACTTTTCGGGCCACGGATGGCTCCATGATTGAGCCACCAGAGACGACAGTCCGAATCGCCTGTGCCAATGCGGCGCTTTTAATTGCTTTCAGCAAATACCCTACTGCCCCAGCACGAATGCCTTCAAACACATACGCATCTTCGTCAAACGTGGTTAGGATGATCACGCGGGCATTGGGCCAGCGTGTACAAATCCGACGCGTGGCCTCGACCCCATCCACCCCCGGCATCCGAATATCCATCAGC
>CAYGMR010000715.1:0-2208 GCA_964350725.1 uncultured Ardenticatenaceae bacterium
GCTAACCGGTCGAGATGATCGTAGATGTCCTGGGTAGCGGCGGCGCGTAATGTCTCACGGTCAACGGCCGTTCGTCCCTGATCCTGCGCCAATTTCTGCATCACCTCATTGAAGGGGTAAAGCAAACTGCTACGCTCAAACGAGCTACCCTTCAAATTGTGCTGCACCGCAATGGCGGCCGCTTTTTCCAATTCTTTACTTAACTTCTGCATAAATTTACCTCCTGTTAAATGGGCTAATTGATTGACGGACTCAAACGCTTGCTGATAAAGCCATGTTTCCAAACCACCTGCGTCTGATCCAGCTTTGGCAATGAGCAGACGGTCAGTTTCGTAATAGATCATCAGGGGGGCTGAGAGTGCCCGCACCAGACGCGGCGTATTGTCGTCGCTGGTGAATGTCAGTTCACGCAATCGTTGTAAATGGGCTGTTTTTTGCCAGAGAATGGGCAAAGTGTCTTCCACTCTGCCATCTGCGCCGGGTTTGAACTGGTGATAGTTGTTTTCAGGTAGCAGCCCTTGTGTGCCGAGTGGGATGTTATCCACGTATAAATCACCAAAATCTTCTTTTTCCAACGGGGGTACGGGTGAAGCGGATAGAAGCGCTTTCATGCCAAAGTGGCGCTGAATTACCAGCGCATTCCATAGGGCAAACAGGAATTTCTGGGTGTCGTTACTGCCCGCTGGATTGAGGGGGAAGATGAGCAAATTTCCGGTTAAATCGGAATAACGGGGTACATAAATGCCATAGGGCTGTGGTTTGCCCTTTTTAGTTACGGTGCGGAAATTGGGCGTTTGCTCGGTTTCCTCAATCCATTGCGCCAATGCTTGTGGCGAATCCAGATTGAGAGCGGTGATGGCCTCATTGTTTTCGATGAGTTCGTGGAAGGTGGTACGCAGGCTTTCGATGAACGGCCGTGTCAAAAACGAATAAGGGAATAGGTGGAGATAACGCAACTGCTCACCGCGCACGTCGGGATAGTTTAGCTTCTCTAGTAAAAATTGAAGCTGGCACATGGCGCAGATGTATTTTTTAGGGGCACCCGTGCCGCCGCGCCGCCGGTTAGAAAAGACCTGCACAGTGATGTCGCCGCGCACGTCGCCAGCCATCCATTCGTTAGTGGGGAAGGGGCTGCTGCAATTGACACATTGTTTGTGTTGAGCGGTAACGTATTGCTGTAGATGGGTTTGAAAGTCAATTTGTGGCTGCCCACCCATACTGAAAATGCAATGCCGTTCCAGATAAGCTTGCAAAAGAGGAATATTGGGGTCGCTGCTATCTTCTCCGGCCATAACGGCTGTGCCATCTTCAGCGATGCGTTCGGTGATGGTTTCTTCGTCTATTTGCACCCGTCCTCCCAGAATATAGGAGCGATCATAGTTGGCATCGAAGAAGGCGTAAAACGGCCGTTCCGCTTCCGGCACTTCCAACAGTTCATATAAATGTGTCCACACATCATCAAACGATTTTTTGAAGTATTTATTGAGGAAGATGTAATAAGAACGCACCAGTTCCCCTTTACGTAAATACATATCAGCGGTGGCGATGAGGGATTGGGGGTTGTCTAAAGTGGTGCGCACGGTAACGGCCGTTTCTGGATACAATGTCGCATACTTTTCAAAATCCCGTTCAGCCCGTTCACGCGCTTTGGCTTCCAACGTTTCCTTATTCCATGATTTACGCTGGACGATATTGTAAATTTCACCCCAAATGCTTTGTGAACCAGCAAAAGGAATGCCCATATCCAGGCAGGCTTTATCTACCTTAATGCCTTGATTACCAGCATTGATAAAATCGCGGAATTTGGCCTGCGAGAAGCCTTTGATGATTTGCGCCGCTTTTTTGGCAGCGGCCCGCTGATCCGCGCCGGTTAAATGCGGAATGTGTCTCCGCTTCGCCAGGTAGGCAGTACCATCTGGGTAAAAAAGCAGTGGTATTAGACTGTGCTGGGTTTGCAAATGGGCAGCAATAGCATTGTGCAGCACGTTACTGAGCAAGCCGCGTGATTCCGTTAAGCGATGGGTTACGAATTCATATTGTTGTGCTACCCCACTTTCTGAGAGATAGGTGTTGAAATCGTCTAAAAAATCACCTTTGTGTTTGCGCTCGTCCAATGAGTGTGACAAATCCAAGGTATCGGTGGCTTTCATCAAATAGCGCAAAGCCAGGATGCGTTCACGTCCCAATCGGTAACGTGGTCCTAGATTG
>CAYGMR010000716.1:0-2193 GCA_964350725.1 uncultured Ardenticatenaceae bacterium
TGAAACCATCCAAATTCGTGTAAACTAGTGAAATTTGTGGCAGAAATATGGAGTATGCAACCACCTTATCATTGAGTGCCCAATCCTGCCTCCAGTGCCATGAGCATGAGTTTGGCGCGATCATTGGCATGGACTTTCAATAAAACATTGGAAATATTGTTACTCACTGTTTTGGGACTTATGGAGAGAAAGCTGGCGATCTCGTTGTTGGTTTGTCCGAGGGCGACGAGTTCTAATATCTCACGTTCGCGAGCAGTCAGTTCATCAAAGATTCCCGGCGGCACATCTGGCGTGGGAGCCGATAGATAACCGAGTACTTTTTGGGCAATACCAGGGCTAAATATGGCTCCTCCTGTAGCGGCCGTTTCGATTGCTTGCAACAGCTCTTTTTGTTCGACATTTTTTAACAAATACCCTTTGGCACCGGCACGAATGGCAGCGAAAACAGATGTGTCGTCGTCAAAGACGGTGAGAATTAATATGTTGATTTGCGGGCTGCTGCGGTGAATGCGGCGCGTAGCTTCAATGCCGTTCATGCCGGGCATACGCAAATCCATCAGAATGACATCGGGTTGCAGACTGTTCGCCAGTTCTACGGCCTCTTCACCGCTGCGTGCTTCGCCAACAATATCGATAATGGCATGTTCCGCCAGTAAATTTTGCAAGCCGCTGCGTGTAATTGTCTGGTCGTCAGTGATTAAGATACGAATGCTGTCCATTATAAAAATTCCTCTAAAAATATATGGAGATAACTTTTTTAACGCGGACGGAAGGGAATTTGATCGATTTTTGTTAGCATTCTTTGCTGTCCGTGTTTCTATCTTTTTGCCTTTCCAACGCTTAGTTTACTGGAATACGCACGACAACGGCCGTTCCGCCACCAGGATTGTGATCAAAACGGCACGTTCCGCCGACTTCTGCGGCGCGAGCCTGCATGGAGAGCAGTCCGATGCCATTGATTATATCGGCTGGTAGACCGCTGCCATCGTCGCGTATGTCTAATTCAACAACGGCCGTTGCACCCCTGTTGCTTGCCTGCGTCTGTGCCAGGCGCACGTGGCAGGTGTGGGCATTGGCATGTTTTTCGACATTGGTGATCGCTTCCAGGGTGATTGTGTAAACGGCCGTTTCGACAGCTGTAGGCAGTGCTAAATAGGGTGGAGCATCGAGGGTCACTTGCAGACCGACCCAGGTTTGGGCATGTTCACGCAATGCTTCAACTAAGCCCAGTAGTTCTAACTCTGGTGGATAAAGTTGGTGTGCCAAATGGCGTACGTCAGTCGTTACAACCGATACCTTGGCGGCAATCTTTTTTAGATCTTGGCGCGTGTCTTTTGCTTCAGGTGGCAATTGCAGCTCTACTTTTTCGACTTGCCTTGTTAAACCGACCAATTGATGGCCGATACGGTCGTGTAAGTCGCTGCCCAACTGCCGCCGGGCTTCAATGCGTTCGGTGACAATGCGCAGCCGCGCTTGTTCTAAATCGGATGTAAGCTGTGCGGTATGTGCTATCACCGCGATTTGATGGGTGAGGTCGGTGAGCAGGCGTTGATCGGGTGGGGTCAATGGCTCATCAGGAGAACGCAAACCGACCACAAACTCGCCAATTGTCTCGTTGCCAAATATGAGCGGGAAGCGCTGCAGGGCGTCAGTTTGTGTGCCATATGTGGCAGTTGGTCGATATACATTACCTTGTTTGAGGTATACGGCCGTAAAGGGCAATTTTAAGGCGCGCGCCACCGTTTCTGTGGTGATGTTCAAAGCCGCCCCTGGCTCCAATGAATATTGTAACTGCTGCCCCAGTTGGGTTAATACCTTGTATGGTTCATCCCGTTGGCCATAAAAAAGATGGTTGATCTGTTGTTCCACGCGGGTTTTTAGGGGTACAAACAAGATAGCTACCAAACTGGCGGCTGCCAGCGAAAAAATGATATTGCCCCCTTCGAACTGGAACAGAGCACCGAGGTAGCCGACAACGAGCACATACACACCAATCACGGACCCAATCATGACCCCGTAAAGGAGCGTTTTGCGAATGATGATGTCAATATCCCACAGCCGGTAGCGCAGAATCGCGATTGTCAAAGCGATGGGTACTGTCGCTGTCATCAGCGTTAAGGTGGTTGTGCGCAGCAGCGAATACCACATGCCGCGTCCATCTAGCGCATTGACAACCGGATTGATATAGATCAG
>CAYGMR010000717.1:0-2193 GCA_964350725.1 uncultured Ardenticatenaceae bacterium
GTTGCAAGCGTATTTCCCAATCGTTTAGCCCCAACAGGATGTAATTGGGTTAATTTTCGGGGGTCGGCAAGGGGGTTGCTGTAATCAATACCGGCGGCGGTTCTTGTGTCGCTCTAGGCGTGGGTGATGGTGCCGCAGCAGTCGGCGTTGGTGTGACAGTGGTTACGACAGTCGGCGTCATGACAACTGTCGGCACGAGTGTGGGGATGGGCGTTGCAGTCGGCAAAGTTGGGTCGGATTCAATGGTGATCGTGCGCAAATCGGTTTCAGCCAACAACACGCCACCATTCTCCAGACGAATTGACCAATCAAAATTGCCGATCAGTTCTGGGAAATCCAAAGGGTTGAGAATAAAACCATAACGTGTGCCCCATAACGGTCTAACAACCGTTCCAATGGGCACAGCACCTGTTTCCCCATTCATCACCACAACAAATTGTTCGCCCGCTGCCAGCGGTCTCGGCCAGTTCCAATTAAAGCTGACCATTTCTGTGTTCAAAATAGATAGTTCATCTTGAGGGTTTTGCAACCGTAACGTTGGCTGCCAAGCAGAAGCAAATTTGTTACCAAATTCGGCCGTCCAATACCAGGCACTGGGGGCTTCATAATCTTCGACAAAAGCGACACCTAAATCAGTTGCATACTGATTTAAAATGATCGGGCGATGACTATCACTATTCACCCAAAATTCAACAGCATAGCGCGGATCCGCAAAACCCCAGGCTGTGGCTTCACCGGCATACCCACGATCATAGCCATGATAAATCAAGCGTTCAGAGGGATGTGAACCATCAGAACCACTATGATTTGTATGTTGGAAGGCAGCCATATCGGCAGCATGGGCTGCAGCGGCAGTATCGAGTACAGCCACACGCTCTAATGGAGGCAAGTCGAACTTTTCACGCGCGGTGTTAACATAAAGGAACAATTGATCCGCGGGTGTGCTATTTGCTGGCAAATCAAGTGTCTCCAGTACAAAAGCTTCATCTAAATCAACGGGTTCTAAATCTAGACCAAGCGGATCAGCTACGGCGTCTCCAGAACTACCAGGATTCAATTCACCTGGTTTGGTAATCATTGGCAAAAAATTCTTGAGAACACCTTCGCCAACATGAATCCATTTGCCCAGGCGGGTTGTGCCAAACTCATTTTCAGCGATCATGGTGACGTAATAATTGCCACTGCGATTGTAGGCATGATTCACTTCTGCGCCTTCGTAGATACGGCCGTCGCCCATTTCCCAGGCCACCTCTGCCGTTTCATCACTAATAGCCTGTCCAAACAACGGCTCGCCAGCAGGCGCACTGTCAACGACAAACATATCCGCAGCCGGTGGTAAGCCCACAGTGACTTGCCCAAACGCCTGGGCTACACCAAGATCGTTTTCAACCACCAAGGTCACTTCATAGATGCCAGGTTGTTGGTATTGATGCTGGGGCGCTGCTTCTTGCGATGTGGTGCCATCGCCAAAATGCCACGTATATTGCAGCGGCCCTTGGCCACCGCTTTTGTTATGAAAAGCGATATTTTGACCAATGCCTGGGGTGTCATCATCTAAATCAAATTGAGCCGCTACATGCGGCACAACTGTAATTTGGGCACTGCTACTGGCTTCGCCAAGTGGATTTTTAGCAACGAGCTCAACTGTATAAATGCCAGCGGCTGGGTAAACAATCAAGGGATCATTGACAGCGACATGACGGCCGTCGCCCAAATCCCACTGTTGCGTAAATGGACCCGGACCGGAGATGTCTGCTTGTAATTGCAAGGATTGCCCCACTGCCACATGAGATTGGGTCAGTACACTGTTGATTTGAGGCGGCACCCCTGTCCACAACTTTATTTGGGTGCTTTTTTCTTGACCATCGTGCTGCAATACGGCCGTTACTTCTTGTTCTGGCTGGGTCAAATCAACCGATTCTACTCGCAACGGTAAAGACAATTCTAACCCCTGCCCACCCTCTAGCACGGGCAGCCATTGGATTGTATTCGTTTGCAAATTGACAGTAACCCCCCGCGGCACCTGTTTCACATCTGGTTGAAGGTTTTGGGGCAATGATAGCAAGATGGTGGGATCGGCCGTTTCTGCTGTACGATTGCGAATTTGTAACTGAACCTGCATCGTATCACGCGGGGCAGCGACTGGTGGGGTAATGACAATATCCAATTGCACAGGTCCTTCAATTTGTGCCA
>CAYGMR010000718.1:0-838 GCA_964350725.1 uncultured Ardenticatenaceae bacterium
AGATCAACTTTTGATTGGTGAAGCTATAATATATGCCGCCGAAAAAGGGGCCAATGAGAAAGACAAGCAAGAAGATAAGTGCCAACCCGGCCATTAAAAGCCCGGTTATCCATTGACGGTCACGGGTAGAGTGTGATTTTTGTGTAGAAATTGAAGCCATGATTTTTTCTCCTTAAGGGGGTCACCTTAATGTTTTCCGTAATCTCTCTTCTTGCTCTTCATCTAGGGTTGTCGAAAGGACGCGCCCTTTGAATGGTTTAATGGTTGCTAGAGCTTTTTCGGCGTTGGCTTCTTTGACCAGCAAAAATATCGCTGAACTGTCTGGTTCTAGGCTCTGGCTCAAACCTTCGATGAATTTATCGGGGATACCATGATCTCTGAGCTTGCCGATCATGTATCCGAGCCCAGCACCAGCCATAACTCCCACGATGGGGCCGCCAAGCAGCAGTCCGGCAACCAGACCGATGCCAGTGCCACGCTTGGTGGATTTCCATTCAGGCGTTTGCACTTGTTTGATTTCGACTTGCGTGCCTTGATGCCTTTCAACAATGACGGCGTCTTCGAGGACGATATCACCGGAGGCTTCTAGCGCTTGAATTTCGTGCAGCACTTCTGTCGCTGTCTCGCGTCCATCATAGGCAATGGCGACAAGGCTGCTGCGGTTTGTATCTTCAGCCATCTTTATTTTCTCCTGTTGCCTCGGCTAACGTGAATTTTATCGAGTCGAGGCTGTAAATATCTAAACTGTTTAGCATCACGATCAAAAATCGAGCGCGTCGTTTGGTTTGCATTTCCGCCTCTCCTCGTCACACCTACCATACCGACAAAAAAAGAATTT
>CAYGMR010000718.1:848-2191 GCA_964350725.1 uncultured Ardenticatenaceae bacterium
CGTCAAAAGGGAATATACCGGAAGAAAAAAAATCTAAACCCCAATCACCACTCATAACCTAGGATGCCGTCTTCTCCTTGAAAAAAAAAAAAATGGTGTCATCGATAGGGGGCATGGCGGTGGTGTGGATAGGGGTGAAATTGGGATTAAAATCAACTTCTCCGGAATTGCCGCGATCCACAAACAGACTGCGACCTTTGGTTGCATACCCTATAATGGTTTCCTGATCAGCACCTGTCCGAACTTTAAATCCGAAACGATCGGCCTCTAGCAGATTTTCTGCATCAAATTCGGCTACTATTTCCAATGCTTCCCCGCTAATCGCAGCCAACGATAAGGGGTTGTCTACGCTAATCGTTTGATTTTTCCAAGACCAGCTTTCGCCGCGCAGCGATTCTAATTTTGGGATGGGTTTTTGTTGCAGGCGAAGGCCAACGGCCGTTTCTACTAACGACAGTTCACGTGGCAAAGTCAATGCCCCGCGCCAGGTTGAGGTGGGGATTTCCTGGGCATAGGTCCAATTGCTCATCCAGGCGGCCCAGATACGTCGCTCATCTGGGGTATTGTTCCACGATTGGGGGGCATAAAAATCAGCACCGAAATCTGCCCAAAGAACCAAGTCCTTATCGTTTTCATTGGTAAATTTTTGTCCGTCGAAATCGCCGATGAAGTATTGGATGCCGCTGCCACCTGCTGGAGCACAGTCGCTAATGGCCACGGCCAATACCCAACGAGTCTCCTGGCTGTCCTTTACCGGCAACTCAAACAGGTCAGGTGTCTCCCATACGCCACAGGTCGCGCCGTGGGTGAGCCCAAAGCCACCACTGGTTTCCCAATTTTTCAGATCTGATGAGTTGAAGAATAGGATGCTATTGCCGGCAGAAACGGCCATCACCCAATGTCTACTGTTCGCTTCATCTGCGTACCAAAAAACTTTGGGATCACGGAAGTTTTTGATGTTGTTGGGCGGCTCGATGACCGGATTCCCCTCGTATTTTGTCCAGGAACGGCCGTTGTCATTGCTGTATGCCAAACTTTGACTTTGCCGGTTACCATTGGCATGGGTGAAAACAGCGACCATCGCCTCTTCACCAAACCCAGATGTGTTGTCCCAGTCGATAACGGCCGTACCGGAAAAAATCATGCCGTTTTCGTCAGGATAAAGCGCAATTGGGAGATGCTGCCAGTTCACCAGATCGGGACTGACGGCATGTCCCCAATGCATTGGTCCCCAAATGGTACTTTCGGGATGATATTGGTAAAAGAGATGGTATTCCCAGCATAATAGAGAAGGCCATTGGGATCGTTCATCCAATTGGCGACGGGCGTGAAATGATATTTCG
>CAYGMR010000719.1:0-379 GCA_964350725.1 uncultured Ardenticatenaceae bacterium
AGCTTATATTAGCGACATCTTCCCAGTGGCTCATGGCAAAAAGGGCGTTCGTTTGTTGAATGGAAGAAACATTGATATCAAACACATAGGGTACGATGCCACTAGGCCAAAGATTTAATGTGTAGCCAGCGTCTGGCCCGTGGTTGGCATAATCGATAGGCACCACGATATCGCCTTCAATAAGCATGGTATCCTCCAAAAGGCCGTTGGTGGTGCGGAGGTCAACGCCCGGTGGGTCAAGTGGCTGCGCATCTCCATTTGATGGGGTTAGTGGCTGTGCAGCGACTTCTGGTAGATGTCCTGCAAAAGTGATCAGAATAAATATAATTAAACCGAGAAAAGTCATTTTTGTCTGCATGTTTCAACTCATTTTTCTATT
>CAYGMR010000719.1:389-866 GCA_964350725.1 uncultured Ardenticatenaceae bacterium
AGTACCGCTCTCAAGTGAACTCATGGCTTTACCGATGATTGTGCCACGCGCAACGGCCGTTGTCCCCACCCCCATCACATGACCAGGAATATCAGAAGCTGTCAGCAGATCACCAGGCTGAATTGGCGTCTGCGTGGCATCCGCCCACACATACACACGACCAGATAATGCCACCGCAAATTGACCATCGGCTATCGACCCTTCTTGTCCCATCACCATGCCGGGTTGGATACCACCTGCACCGCTGATCACACCAGCGACTTTGGCATCATACGCCTGCTCACAGATGACCAATTTACCCGGATTGGCCGCGTCGATACAAACCAATATGCCCGGTTCTGGAGTCGTTTTGGTGGGCGTAATATCAAATTGTTCGGCAAAATCGGCCCCCCCTTTAATTTCAAGCACCTCAACCGAGGTTAAGCCGCCATTGTCGACGTTAAAAATCGCCGTGCCAGTTGGATCCCAAACCGCAAA
>CAYGMR010000719.1:876-2188 GCA_964350725.1 uncultured Ardenticatenaceae bacterium
GTCGCCGTTGACTTCGACCACCACCGCGCCATTGGCTTCGAGGAAGATGTCGCTGCTGTCGTAACCGGGATCGGAACTGATACGGCCGCTGTCACCCGTTTCGCCGCTGCTGTTGCCACCCAGCACGAGATCGGCCGCATTGCCATCACCGCCACGCGCATAACCGCCCACTGTATCACTGTTGAAGTAGCCGCCATAATTGGCTGCCGAGATCACGTTAACACCGGAACCGCCAGCCGAAAGGACATTCAAGCCATCGCTGGCGGCAAACCCGACCTGGAAGCCAGCATTCCCGGTTGAACTAACCAGCACACCTGAATTATCGGCGCGGCCAACCACCACACCGAATCCTTGCGCCCCCTCCACTTCGACACCATTACTGAAACCACTGACGATTGTTTGTGAAGGAGTACCAGCATTGACGACATGGATCCCATCACTCCCCGCAGAAAACACTTTGACCCCATGGTCGCCAGCAATATTTACATTAACCCCATCAGAAACGGCCGAACCAACCTGAAAGCCTGCTTCTCCAGCTGTTGAAACAAACACCCCAGATTCGTCAGCACGCCCAATCATAAGCCCATTGCCTTCGGCTCCAGCGACTTCAATGCCGTTGTTAGAACCATTGGATAGGGTGTTGGATGGATTCCCAGCAGTCGCAACGTAAATGCCATCTTCACCAGCAGTGATATCAATACCAGTGCTGGCAGTTGATTCCAAGGAAAGCGAATTGCCATTCAAGCCATTGTTGCGCACGGTCAAAGCGGCTTGGGACATGACTGCACCGCTGATGACAGCACCCGGGCGCAGACTATGGGCATACGGTGTGCCATACAGCAGTTGACGCGGCCCTAACAGGGTAAGACCACCCCCATCTGCGGGACAATCGACTTCGATTTGCAGCCAGCGTGCTGCGCCATTAAAGGGATTCATGCCAAACTCGCCGAGTTCATTGAGGACGACGGCAAAATGGCCATCTTTCACGCGCACATTATTGTTCGTGTTATAAGTGCCAACCTGGCCGTCGTTACGGCTGGAGTTATCCCACAAGCTAAACAGAAAATCGCAGGTGTCGGTAACGGCCGTGCCGTCTAACTCCAATTTGCCCTGGTACGTGAAGCCGGAACTCTGGTTGGTCCAAGCAGTCGGGACTGCCGCTGCTGCGTCTTGTGCGCGTACTTTGATTTGTCCGAAAAGGGTGATCATGATAACGGCCGTTGCCGTTAAGCTCAGAATAAATAGGATGATGCGTCGTGAATTCACGCGGGAACCTCCAAGCAGATAGATTTTTCTGCAAGCAGGGTAACAT
>CAYGMR010000720.1:0-2183 GCA_964350725.1 uncultured Ardenticatenaceae bacterium
GGGTAAACAATGAACTGGAAAAGATGCGGACTACCATTCAAGCTGATCGTAATAATAATTCACAAGGGATTGCTGCCGCACAAGCCGCTGTGCAGACAGAACAAGATAAACTTGGCCAAATCGATCAGGACATTGTCCTCATGCGCAACAAAATCCAAGCAGAGCGTGACTGGGATTTTGCGAACCTACAAATTGCACAGGATGACGTTAATGCTGCGCAACGTGCAGATATCAACGGCGCCCAACAACAAATTGATCAAATTAATAAAGATATTGCTGCCAAGAAGCGCTGGTTAAACAACAAAGCTTGGTACGATAAAGTATGGGCAGGGCCGGAATATTGGGCTTATGAATCGGCAAAACGGGTTGAACAGGGCGCTTTGTATACAAAAATCGCGGGCTTAGAAGTTGGACTACAAACGGCAACTGGCGCTTTAGAACTTGCCAAGGGTACCTTGTTCATAGCTGAAGACGCGATTGATACTTTCCCGCTTGAGGCGGATCCCAGATTGACTTCACTCTATACCGCCCGTGAAACAGCTAATGCAGGTCTCGAAGCGGCAAAATTCACATTAGCTAGCACAGATGAACTCTTAAACCTGCCTCCTATCGAATCTGATCCGCGCATGATAGATTTGTATGCCGAATTGGCTGTAGCAGAAGCAGAATTGGAGTTGTTTTACTAAACTTAATAATCGACTTTGAGACTGTCCGCAAGTCCCGTAGATTAATTTCTGCGGGGCTTTTTCATCATGTTGACTTGCTGAGTGTGAAAGGGCAATTGCACACTCGTAATTTCTGCGGCGAACTAGTAGTTCGACAATCATCTTTTGGTGGATAGACTGTAGCGCGATTTTGTAAATCGCGGGGACGATTTGCAAAATCGTCCTACAAGAACCCGGCAAACCTTGTTGGTTGGACGACTAGAGCATGTTGACATTTCACTATTTACGCGAATCTTGAGTCTTTTCGCGTAAATTCGTGTCAATTTGATGCAATTCACTTGATTCTATCAACTACACAATCCCCCTAGCTAAATATGCTGACGAACTGCTGACGGCCGTTTAGTAAAGTACCTGTATAAGTTAATCAAATTTAACCCAACGAGCGAGGTAAGTCATGAGCAAAGTCACATTCAAAAACTGTTCCCCAGCAGAGTCCACAACAATCACTGATTTTTTGTGGTCAATGCGCGATGATTTTCGTTTTTCGAAATTCAGCAATGTTGCCGCCATCACTGATCTGCTTTTTGAAAAAGGCGGTGTCATTGGCGGCTATCGTGATGGCGCAATGGTCGGCATGTTTGGCTATTTTTTCGGAGAACCCAGCCGCGATTATGCCAACAAAGATACTGGCTTCATCTACATCGCGGGTCTAGCCAAATCTGTGCGACGGGCGGGCGTTTTTCCGCGAGGCGTTCGCTTCTTGGTTGAGACGCTGAACAGCTTTGGTGTGTATGAACTGCGCTGCCACGCTGCTGAAAATGATGCCTATACAAACCGTTTATATTCCCGCCTCGGTCAACCCATCGGCACAGAAAAGAATCGGCGCGGCGACACCTGTATTTTATATACCAACCGTGTCGATACGCTGCTGGCGATGTTAGGCGGCAAAAACAAGAATGGTGCTGGCATCCGCAGCATAAAAGGAGGTGATAAGAATGAAGTTGTGGCCGTAGAAATCAATTAATGCGATAGAAGAATTTTATAAACCCGTTCTTTCAAACACAAAATGTAAGGAGATCAAAATGAAGCAAAATAATAATCAAATGCCAATGCCTCAACAATTATGGTCACAGTTGCAACTATGGCCCCAACGTTGGCCGCGTCAAAATTGGCCATGGCCTCAAGCCGCACTGAATTTGTGGCCTGAAGGATAGTTTGAAAACAGTCGCGCATTAAGACCCGATGCCAAAATTAGAACCTCTGTCAAGACAATTTCGTTGGCGGAGGTTCTTTTGGTTATTGTGACTAATGGTGTATAAATCTCGGATGGAGCAACCAGAATGTCAAAATCTCTAGATTCGATTTCAAAAACAACCATGCGGCGCTTTATTTTGGGCAGACAAGGTTTGTGGCCGGGGCGCAGATGGGCAGGATATGATGGTACGGCCGCTGCCCTCAAAACGGTCGAAGCTGTACAAATTGACCCGGTCGCCGTTGTGGCCCAAAGCCATGACATTG
>CAYGMR010000721.1:0-2170 GCA_964350725.1 uncultured Ardenticatenaceae bacterium
ACCGTAGATCAAATTGAAGCTGATTACATTTTGCAAACTCATGGACACGGTGATCATATTGGGGATACAGTCGCCCTGGCGCAACGTACAGGTGCGATGGTGATTGCCAATTTTGAGATTTGTAACTGGTTGAATGCACAAGGGGTGAGCAATACCCATGCGCAACATATCGGTGGCGGTTTCAACCATGATTTTGGCTACGTGAAGATGACACCTGCCTTACATGGTTCCGGATTACCTGATGGCAGCTATGGTGGTATGCCAGCCGGCTTCCTCATTGATACGGGTGATAATCGTATCTATTTTTCTGGTGACACAGCATTGTTTTCTGATATGGCTTTGATTGGAGAAGGCGGTTTAGATTTGGCCGTTTTACCTATTGGTGACAACTATACAATGGGGCCAGCAGATTCGATATTGGCGATCAAATACTTAAAGCCTAAAAATGTGATTCCATGTCATTACAACACTTGGCCAGTCATCGAACAAGATGTTTCTGATTGGATTACTGCTGTCCGCAATGAAACCGATGCGCGGCCGTTTGCAATTAGAGTTGAACAAGGGTTTATAAAGAAGTAGAAACCTGTTCGGTTAGCTATGATAAAAAAGGGTGGACAGTTGTACAGCTGTCCACCCTTTTTTGAGTTATTCGTGTGATCCACGGCAGATTTTTGATCTTTACTGCCTAAGCTTTGCTACGATTCTTTTGTGCCATCATCAGCAACTTGTTCCAAAATTTGGGTCAATGGGCCGAGCAAATCAATCGGCAGCGGGAAAATGATTGTTGTATTATTTTCTACACCGATATCTTTTAGGGTTTGCAAATAACGTAAAGTCATTGCCCCTGGCGCTAATGCCATTGCATCAGCAGCGGCTGACAGCTGCCGCGAAGCTTGAAAATCACCTTCGGCGCTAATAACTTTTGCGCGACGTTCACGTTCGGCTTCTGCTTCGCGTGCCATTGCTCGTTTCATGTTTTCCGCTAATTCGACATCCTTGACTTCAACGATGCTAACTTTGATGCCCCACGGCTCGGTAGCCTCATCAATAATCAGTTGCAAACGTGCGTTGACAGCCTCGCGATCTTGCAAGAGCTGATCCAATGCTGATTGACCAATCACGTTACGCAAACTCGTTTGGGCGATCTGCCAAGTCGCACGCTGATAATTTTCCACCTGAATTACCGCATCAATTGGGTTTACAACGCGAAAATAAACAACGGCATTTACTTTGACTGTCACATTATCTGCAGTAATCGCCTCTTGTGAAGGCACATCCAGTGTAATTGTGCGCAAATCTACCTTTACCATTTTGTCGACAAATGGAATGATGAGGAACAGCCCCGGCCCTTTAGGACCCATCACGCGTCCTAAACGAAAAATCACACCGCGTTCATATTCTTGTACGATTTTGACTGCTGCAATAAAGATGACAATGGCAAAAATGAGGATAAGTATAAAAAAGATCCCAAGTTCCATGTTAGTTGTTCCTTCGAAAATTTAAGCGGCATTCAAACTGAACTTGCCGTAAGTTTTCATTACTTTCTTTCTTGACAATATCTACGATAATTATAACCACATTATTGATAGAGCAGGAAGTAAAATGAGTACACTCGAAGCAAAGCGTTATGATCAGGGTTTGTGGCTGTTGGAGAAATTGCGTTTAACCCAACTGCGTAAGCGATTGCTGGCTGATGTGAATGGGGATGTTTTAGAGATTGGGGCAGGCACCGGAGCCAATGTCCCCTTTTATAATAAGTCTACTAAAGTTACGGCCGTTGACATCATTCCCAATCGTTTAGCTGGCGCCAAAGAGAAAATAGAGACTTGTTCAAATAACGGCCGTATCCATCTTGCCGTTGCCAATGCAGAAAAGTTGCCCTTTGTGCAGGATAGTTTTGACTATGTGGTTTGCACACTTGTTTTCTGTTCGATCCCCGACCCACTGGGCGCATTAACAGAAATCAAACGGGTTTTGCATCCAGATGGTCAACTATGGATGTTAGAACATGTGCGAGGTTTAACGCCTGTCACACAAAGGCTGACAGATTGGTTCCACCCTGCCTGGTTTGCTTTGCAGGGGGAGTGTCATTTAAATCGTGAAACGGCCGTTACTGTGCAGCAAGCTGGTTTTGAAATGGTGATGGTGTCCAATCAAGATGGCTTGGGTA
>CAYGMR010000722.1:0-2162 GCA_964350725.1 uncultured Ardenticatenaceae bacterium
CGACAATCACCCATCGCGTCCTAACCAATCTGTTCAAAGATCGCGGCGTTCATTTGGATCGCACCTACCAACTAAACTTCGGTGGTAATATGGATTTCTATAACATGTTGGAACGTGAGCGCTTAGAATCTAAGAAAATTTCCAAGACCAACGCCGTTACCAGCCAGTTGCCCTACGATCTCGGTGCTGGCAATGTGCATGTCGGCCCCAGCGATTATGTGCCATGGTTAACCGACCGCAAATGGTGTCACATTCGCATGGAAGGTCGCGCCTTTGGTGATGTACCCTTGCAAATGGAATTAAAGTTAGAAGTATGGGATTCCCCCAACTCAGCCGGCGTGATGATTGACGCCGCACGCTGCGCCAAACTCGCCCTGGACCGTGGCATTGGCGGCCCGTTGGTAGCACCTTCCTCTTATTTCATGAAATCGCCGCCCGTGCAATACACCGATGATGAAGCTCGTCAACTGGTTGAAGATTATATTGCCGGGGATATTTCTGGTTAGTAATTCATTAGAACAATCAAGCTTTTTAGCTGATAAAGCCCTGACTTCAAATTGAAGTTGGGGCTTATTTTTTACCGATTTTCGGTCTGCTTTTACATAAAAAATCTATTCAATCAACATAACGATTTCGACCCAAAATCGTAATGCCAAAATGATGTTTTTTGTGAGTGCCATTATCTAGCAGGTTAAACAAGATAGCGGTAATAGGTGTTAACCGCCTGTTAACAAGGTCATTTTTTACACCCACATATACGGGGTTGACTCGTATATCAGCACCTATACCTGGGTATGGGGGTGCGTTGTCAAGCGCCGAATGTTAAAAAATTGAAATTTTTAAGGTTGAGCAGTTTCCAGTTTTCGGAACCTTTTAAGGCGTTTTTCATTGCTTCCAACTAGGCCATCTGTTAGAATGTATTCACCGTTACAAGCCACGGAGGAAGTATCGGGAAGATGTGGAATCAGAAGTAATCTGCCTACGGGAGCTAGGCACAATTCCTATTCTGACCATCTAAGCGGGATTTCAGCGAATAT
Source organism: uncultured Ardenticatenaceae bacterium (assembly GCA_964350725.1). Taxonomy (GTDB): domain Bacteria; phylum Chloroflexota; class Anaerolineae; order Promineifilales; family Promineifilaceae; genus JAACFF01. Next base: position 1,038 of record CAYGMR010000722.1, read on the forward strand.
TGGGTTCATTTCGTTCACCCCTTGGTAACGGTAAAGCATACTACACACAATCTAAGCGTACTAGAGCGCGGTCAACATCACCGTCGATTGTCTACGCCTGTTTTCGCGAAAGAATATTCTAGAAATAATTTTCTAGAAAGAAATATCTGGAAAGAAAAAGGGAAGGTCCGAGATAAATATGTCACCTGAAGCCGCCTGGAAAGCCACACTTGGTGAACTTGAGTTACAAATGACGAAAGCTACCTTTAATACCTGGTTAAAGGGGGCGCGTTTATTGACTTCTGAAGAAGATGAATATGTGATCGGTGTGCGCAGCGACTATGCCAAAGATTGGCTCGAAAATCGCTTGCACGACACAATCTTGCGCACATTATCCGCGATCACTGCGCAAACCGTACAAATTCGTTTTGTCGTTTGGTCTGATGAGTTAATCTCTCCAGCGCCACAAGTGTTAAAGTCGGGGGATTCACAAGCACAAAAAATGTTTGGCAACAACGGCCGTTATTCCACCCCCAACGGTTATACATCCAATGGCACAGGGCTAAACGGCCGTCTTACTTTTGCCTCTTTTGTTGTTGGCACGAGCAACCGGTTGGCACACGCTGCCGCGCTCACAGTCGCTGAAAATCCTGGCCAAATTTATAACCCGCTTTTTATTTATGGCGGCGTGGGCTTGGGAAAAACCCATCTCTTACATGCAATTGGCCATAAATGTATGCAAGAAGGTCAAAACGTTTGTTATATTTCTTCAGAAACGTTTACCAACGATTTAATTCAATCAATTCGCAAAAAAAACACTGAAGAATTTCGTGAACGCTATCGCACTGTAGATATTTTGATGATCGATGATATTCAATTTATCGCCGGTAAGGAAAGCACACAGGAAGAACTTTTTCACACATTTAACGAACTTCACAGCCAGGGCAAACAAGTCGTTATCTCCAGCGACCGCTCGCCAAAAGCGATGGTGACCCTTGAAGAACGTTTACAATCACGCTTTGAATGGGGCTTGATGGCCGACATCCAAATCCCTGATGTTGAAACACGTAAAGCTATCTTGCAAGCAAGAGCCGAAGATTCTGGCATTTATGTACCTGATGCAATCCTAGACCTGATTGCGCAGCG
>CAYGMR010000723.1:0-2157 GCA_964350725.1 uncultured Ardenticatenaceae bacterium
TTTTTTTCCAGCGAAATCCCCATAGATTTTTAAACCTTGAATACGCCCTTTTTCCACATCAATGCGACAATCAATCTTGCCAACCGGGTAACGTTCAGTCTTTTGCACATTGAATTTGGGTGAACGGCCGATATTCCATGCCCACGTGTTGTAAGTTTCTGCCGTAATTTGCGCGACTTGTTCCCATTCTGCCGCTGATAATGCATAAGTAGGAATTTCGTCTGTCGTGAAGATGCCATGCAGCAGTGCTTGTTTGAATGTGGTGATGTCCATATCTTGTGGCAAAAGATCACGAATAGTGGTGACATGATTGCGGATCGACTGCACCGCTTTCGATTCGATTTGCAGTTGGCGCGGATTGATCGCTTTGAGTAGTTCAGTCAAATCTGAATCGAAGAGGATTGTGCCATGTGAAAACATGCGGCCACGAGAGGCATATTGGGCATTGCCGGAGATTTTTTTGCCAGCAGCGAAAATGTCGCTGCGACCGCGTAGTTCGGCATCCAAGCCCATCTCGTTTAGGACACGAATGACTGGTTCGGTAAAGCGTGCGAAATTGTGCAAATCACGCTGCCCTTGGGTGATGAAACTGAAGTTCAGATTGCCCAAATCGTGGTAAACAGCACCACCGCCAGAAAGGCGGCGTACCAGATGAATACCGTGTTCTTTGACATATTCAGGGTCGACTTCTTCGAGTGTGTTTTGATTACGGCCGATTATCACCGACGGTTCATTGATATAAAACAACAATATCGGTTCTTCGATGTGTACATGGCGCAGTAGAAATTCTTCTAGGGCAAGATTGTGGCGTGGATCGGTGATGTTCTGATTATCAACAAAAAGCATTTTTTCTCCCAAAATTCTTTAGACTGCCAGTATCTTACAAAGAAACGGCCGTATTTGAAAGAATTAGCGCGTTAAGATAAGGTTACACTATGTTTTTAAATTATCCACCGATTTTTTGGGTAACGGCCGTTGTTGCCGTTTTACTGCTAGGTATTGCCAAAGCAGGATTTGGGGGCGGACTTGGGTTCCTGGTCACACCTTTGGTGGCGCTCACCATTCCTGTTTCGGAAGCTGCGGCACTTTTGTTGCCACTTTTTATCTTTACCGATTTGCTCACATTGCGTCAATACAGACTCAACTACGATCGCCCCAGTATTAGTTTGATGCTGCCGAGTGCCATAATTGGCATTGTCACGGGCGCATTGTTATTCAGCACGCTGAGCCATAATGATCGCCTCATGCAAATTGGAATTGGCCTATTGTCATTGATATTTCTGGCTTATCAACTCTATCAGGTACAAATTCTGGGTGTATTTGAGGCGCATCGGCCGCCACGTGCTGCTGGCATTTTGCTGAGCGCCACCGCTGGATTTACATCAACGTTGGCCCATGCTGGTGGGCCGCTGGCAACGATGTATTTGTTGCCGCAACAATTTCCCCGTCAAATATTTGTCGGCACGATGATACTTTTTTTCACAATTGTGAATTTGATTAAATTAATTCCTTATAGTTTTTTGGGATTATTAAATGTCGGCAACCTGGCTGTGGTGGTAATATTAGCGCCATTATGTTTTGTGGGGGTTAAATTGGGCGTGTATTTAAACGGCCGTTTCACAGACAAATGGTTTAATCGCGTCATTTACATTGTTTTATTTCTGACTTCGATCCAGTTGATTAGAGGGTAATGCAAAATGGGAAAATGGTTGCTCTATGGCGCTTACGGGTATACAGGCCGTTTATTAATTGAAGAAGCTGTCAAGCGTGGACATACACCTGTAATTGCGGGTCGCAATGCAGCCAAACTACTGCCACTTAGCAAAAAATATGGACTTGATCATATTGTGTGTGAATTGGATGATGTGGCTCGTTTGCATGCGGTGGTTGCCGAATTCGACCTCGTTTTTCATGCCGCTGGCCCCTATATTTTCACGGCCGAACCCATGATCCAGGCTTGTTTAGCTGGTAAAACCCATTATCTTGATATCACTGGCGAGTTAGCTGTTTACGAAATGGGTTTCTCCTATGATGCCCATGCACAGGAACAAAATATCGCTATCATCTCGGGTGTCGGTTTCGACATTGTGCCCAGTGATTGTTTGGGAAAATATGTGGCTGACGCTTTGCCATCTGCGCTTGCGTTAGAAATTGGCA
>CAYGMR010000724.1:0-2153 GCA_964350725.1 uncultured Ardenticatenaceae bacterium
ACGGCAGCAGGCAATGGCGTGGTCAAGATAACTTGTGTCGCCGGGTCAAATTCGGGTTGTTTTAGCTGCTGCCAGGCGGCCGTTTCATCAGTCATTAGCAGCGGGTCATAAACCATCCAGGCACGCGGCAGCGCATTTTCGAAGCGGTAGACGGCCGCATCAAGCGCTTCGCCGGGGATGAGCGAGCTATCAATGTGCGCAACTTCTGTCAATTCAGTTTCAATCTGTTCAGGAGCCAACACATGGGTCACATTGAGCAGCTGCCAGCGTAACGGCCGTGGCAATTTCTCAAAGCGTGCGCTGAATTCCGGTTTTAAGGGACTGATGCCGCGAATATCTTCGAGTTCAAATAGTTCGCCCAGATTCACGTGCACCAGATTTTGACCATCAATACGTGCCACTGTGCCGCGTGGCAGTGCATCCAACCAGGCAGGCTGCGACCAGAATACGGACGGCGCTTCAGCTTGCAGATCGAGCGGTTTACGTGCTGTGAGGAATAAATCGACAAACAATAAGAGAATTAGCAGCAGCGGCACAGCGTTTTGCCATCTTTTGCCTGACAATATTCGTGCCGTCCAGGGCCACAGCAGCATAAGCGTCAGCAGCAAAAATCCCATCTGCCGCAGCCAGGTCGCAGCCCAAGACCAGCCCACCGCAGTTTGCATCATGGCGAGCATAAAACCAAACAGCAGCAGCAGTACGGCCGTTACCCACCCTGTTCTCTTCAGCAAAAAGCGCCGCTGTTCACTGTTTGCCTGCCACCAATAGACGAAGCCCTGCCCCGCCAACAATGCCAATCCCAAACTTAGCCAGGCGACGAGACGTTCCTGTTGGCGGAAAAGCGAGAAGCCGGGCAAAACACGATACGCGAACTCAAACAAAATACCCTTGTCGCCCAGCGAGAGCCATGCAGCCACCAATACAACCGCGCCCCAAAATAGGGTCTCGCTTTTCGCAAAAGTCTGAATGTTTGTATTTTTAAACACAGCAAACAAGGCCAAAAGCGCCAGGAATACGGCCGTTAACCCCACATAAGTCGACTGCCACAGTGAAAACGGCCCAGGCACAAAGGTTTGCAAATAATCGAGCAGGGAAAAGCCTTTGGATACAAATTCATACGAGACATCACTGCGCACGGTTTGACCGACAAAACGGAGCGCGGGCAAGAAGGCGGCCATGGCAATACCGATGGCAGCGGCGCCAACCACGAGACCTAAACCGAGAACGGCCGTCCAACGCCAACGTACTTGCCATGTCAAAAACAGAAAATATGCCGCTGCCAAATAGCTGACATGCATAAAGGTTTGCGGATGGCCAGCCAACGCACTCACACCCAAAACCACGCCGGCGGCCAGCAAATAACGCACATTATGCTGGTTAGAATTTAACACGCCACGCCGCACCAATAACAAGACCAACGGCAGCCATGTTATCGTTTCCAGCAAGGCCAACTGCAACAACGGATAGGAAATTAGATAACCACCGAGGGCAAAGGCAACGGCCGTTATCAAGCCAGCCCAACGTCCCATTGACGATTGACGATTTGTCTGCTCATACGCCAAAAAATAGGCAAACACCCCCGCCAACCAGATATGCAGCAGCCCTTCCAACTCCAGCGCATAATAGCTAAAGCCAAACGGCGCACTGAATAAAACCGTCAACCAGCGCAGTGGATAAAAGACTGCGGATTGGGTATCGGCAGCAAACGGAATGCCACCATAACTACCTGGCGACCACAGCGGCAAGCGACCAGCCAACATCTCACGTGCCTGGAAAGCGCCAAAGGCATGGAACTGACCCGACAAATCACTGTTCGGTAAGCGCTCAATTCCGAGCAGTAAGGTCGCAAAAAAAAGACCCCACAACAAAGTCCAGAGCAACAGAGGTAGTATATGAAAACGTTTCATAAAAACTTTGGGACTCGGATAAAAATAAACACGGATGTAAAAATTTTATCTGTGTTTGTTTTTATCCGAGCCCTCTTGATTGTAAGTTATGGTACTCCATCTTCAACTTTCAGTGGAATTTCTACAAAATCACCGGAGCCGTCGGTGCGCAATAAACGCATCCCACTGATTGGATCATATAAACCGATGAGGATGCGGTAATCGTCAGATGGTAAATCAGTTGGCAGGACAAGTGTGTGCAGGTCG
>CAYGMR010000725.1:0-2149 GCA_964350725.1 uncultured Ardenticatenaceae bacterium
TGATCAGCGCACGGCCGCGCAATGTGACACCATCCGTGAACGTTTGGGCAAAGAGCGCCTGATCCAAATCACAGGCAACGATGCCTTGACTGGTTTCACAGCCCCCAAAATTTTATGGGTGCAAGAAAACGAGCCAGAAATTTATGCGCAGGTGCACCATATTTTATTGCCCAAGGATTACATTCGCTATCGTTTGACAGATGCATTCGGCATGGATCGTGCGGGTGGGGCGGGCACATTGTTATTTGATTTGAAGGCGCGCACCTGGTCACCGGAGGTATTGGCAGCGTTGGAGATTCCAGCAGAATGGCTGCCACAAACATATGAAGGGCCAGAAGTGACAGGGACCGTAACGGCCGTTGCTGCACAAGCAACTGGTTTATCAGCCGGAACCCCTGTGGTTGGTGGCGGTGGTGACCAGGCAGCCCAGGCGACAGGCGTGGGTGCCGTCGAACCTGGCATTATTGCACTGACGTTAGGCACATCGGGCGTTGTCTTTGCCACCACAGATGCGCCCCTGGTGGAGCCCGAAGGTCGACTGCACGCTTTTTGTCATACTGTGCCCGACAAATGGCATTTTATGGGCGTCATGCTCAGTGCGGCAGGCAGTTTGCAATGGTACCGCGATCAAATTGCGCCCGATGTACCCTTCGACGAATTGGTAAACGAAGCGGCTGCTGTGCCGCCCGGCAGTGAGGGCTTATTCTTCATGCCTTATCTGAGCGGCGAACGTACGCCGCACCCAGACCCATTGGCACGTGGGGCTTGGATTGGTTTGACCCTCCGTCACACCCGTGCCCATATGACCCGTGCCGTGTTGGAGGGCGTCGCCTTTGGCATCAAAGACAGCTTCACGCTGATTCAAGAAGCGGGGTTAGGTGCGATTGAGCAAGTACGCATCTCTGGCGGCGGCGCGAAAAGCCCGCTGTGGCGGCAGATCATGGCCAATGTGTTAGGTGTTGAACTGGTGACAGTCAATACAACCGAAGGGGCGGCTTTTGGCGCAGCCTTGTTGGCTGGTGTGGGTGCCGGGCAGTATGCTTCAGTTGCAGAGGCGTGTGAAGCGACCATTGAGATTACAGGCAAAACAGAACCGGATGCGGATGCCGATATTTACCCCGCCTACTACACCCGTTATCGTGCCCTCTATCCCGCCTTGGCCGCAGAATTTGCAGCAATTAGCCAATTGGTTGATTAACTATTGCCCTTTGGGTGTTGGTTAGGTTTTATATTGCGTATTGCGTATTTCGTATCAATATCCGTTACGAAATACGAAATACGCAATTTTTTATTGTCAATACCCGCCTAAAGCAGGTACTATTCATCCAAACAAACATTGAGGTATTGGTATGAAAACAACTTTGGGTGACTTATTAGCGACGGGTAAAGCGGTGATTGCAGATGGAGCCATGGGCTCAAACTTAATGGCGGCCGGCTTGATGATGGGTGAGGCGGCCGAACTGTTGAATGTGACTAAACCAGACATTGTGCAGCAAGTCCATCGCGACTACATCGCGGCCGGTTCCCAAATTGTGCTCACAAATACATTTGGCGGCAGTCGCATCAGCTTGACGCGCCAAGACGTCGGCGCGCGCACTGTTGAACTGAATACAGCTGGTGCGCGTAATGCACGTGCGGCGGCTGATGCCGTACCACAGCCAGTTGTTGTGGCTGGCTCGATGGGTCCCTCTGGTGATTTGATGCAGCCCTATGGCCCCTTGACCCCTGAAAGTGGAACCGAATTATTTGCTGAGCAAGCGGGTGCCCTGGCAGCGGGCGGCGTGGACGTCTTCTGGATTGAGACGATGTCGGATGTGAATGAAGTCCTGGCAGCGATAGCTGGTTGTAAACAAGCTGCCCCCCAGATTCCCATCGTCACAACGATGAGTTTTGAACGCAAAGGGCGCACGATGATGGGGGTCAAGCCAGAGCAAGCCTTAAAAGCGTTTAAAGCAGAGGGTGTTTTGGCGCTGGGTGCCAATTGTGGCAATGGGCCAGATGAAGTGATCGCTGTTATCGCAACGATGCACGCTTTCGATCCAGATGTGATTTTAGTGGCCAAGGCCAATGCGGGCATGCCCAAAATGGTGGGCAGACAAGCGGTGTATGATGCCTCACCCGATGATATGGCTGATTATGCACGTGCTGC
>CAYGMR010000726.1:0-2145 GCA_964350725.1 uncultured Ardenticatenaceae bacterium
TAATTCGTTGTAGTCATTTGTAAAGATGAAAAGCACGTTATTGAATCATGCCAAAAATTGTAACATCTTCTGCATCTGAAGCCGCACTGATCCAACCTGCTTGTGTGGGGTTGACATCATCTGGCAGAGCAAGCGAATACTTCGCATTATCAACGTGAGCCACTGTGTTTTCTGGTATTTTTCCTAAAAATAAAAAAGTTAATTTATTTTCATCAGCATAAACCGCGGCCAGTGTCGTTAGGGTTGGTGTTTGGCCGATTTGGGTTTGAGTGGCTTGCACGGCCGTTTCCCAGGGCGGCTGCTTGCCATTTGAAAGTGCGCCTGGCAAAACCCATTCTTGCCCAGCTTTAACCCACACTATCTCTTTTTTGCTGTTTTGGATGAGTACGGCCGTTTCAATTTCCCAATCTGGTGCGGAAGCACTGGTATCGACGGGTTGTTCCTTACGTTTGCCAATACTGGTTAATGCATGTTTGAGCCGGTGTAAACGGTCGCCACCATTTTTTTCAACATGCCAGACTGGCGGGCCACCCGCATGAGCCAAAGCGCGTTCAACCCTTTGACGATGATACGATAACATCGAGCGCGGTAAGTCATTGCCTTTGACCCAGCCCACCTGCAGCGATTCGTCCGAGGTTTTGATTCCACCACCACGTTGTATGCAGCGGAAAGTCATCAAGAGTAAGGTGTCGTTTTTTCCTTTTGCAAAATCAAGCGCGACAAGGCGTACTGGCATCACAATCAAGCCAGTTTCTTCGCGAACTTCACGCGCGACACCCTCTGTGGGTAGTTCGCCATGTTCTAAACTGCCCCCAGGTGGTGCCCAGGTCAGAGAATCATCTCGTTGGATGCGGAGCACATGTCCATATTGATTGGTGATGATGCCGCTTGTGATAATTTTCATGCATCAATCATTTGGCGTGAAATCGCATTATGGCGTTCGATATGCGGTGGTAGATCGAGGGTGGTCAAACGGCCGTTTTCCACAACAACCCGCCCATTGATCACCGACCAATCGACATTTTGTGGTTGACAGAACACAACCGCCGCCACCGGATCATGTAATGCGCCTGTGTAGGCGACTTGATTCAAATTGATAGCGATAAAATCAGCGCTCATACCGGGCGCCAAGTAGCCGACATCATCCCGTCCTAAAACGGATGCGCCACCGCGTGTGGCTAATTCCAAGACCTGCCGCGCTGACTGCGCATTTGCCTGACCCGCAAACCCACCACGCCCGCCCGGAGCTACACTGAGATAACGATCCGGCGCGATACGTTGCAAAAGCAAAGCCATACGTGCTTCATTGAGCAAATGGCTGCCATCATTAGAAGCTGAACCGTCGACACCCAGCCCCACATGCACACCAGCCTCACGCAAGGCGAGGATAGGGGCAATCCCACTGGCCAGGCGCATATTGCTGCTGGGGCAATGCGCCACGCCGCTGCCAGTGCGTGCAAACAAATCAATTTCTGCTGGATTCATATGTATGCAATGCGCATGCCAGACATCATCGCCCGTCCAGCCCAATGATTCTACATAGTCAACGGGGCGCTTGCCAAAGGTTTCGAGACAAAATTCTTCTTCTTCCACTGTTTCTGCGAGATGTGTGTGTAAGCGCACGCCATAAACGCGTGCCAGATTGGCTGATTCGCGCATTAAATCTGGAGTGACTGAGAATGGGGAACAAGGTGCAAGTACAACACGCAACATAGCATGTCGTTGGGCATCATGATATTGTTCGATGAGACGTTGGCTGTCTTTTAAGATGAAAGCTTCATCCTCCGTGCAGCGGTCGGGTGGCAATCCGCCCTGGCTTTCGCCCAATGACATCGAGCCGCGTGCTGCATGGAAGCGCACGCCGATTTCTTGCGCGGCGCGAATTTGGCTGTCTAATGTGCAATCATTGGGGAAAATATACAGATGATCGCTGCTGGTTGTGCAGCCGGAAAGCGCCAATTCGGCTAAACCGGTGAGTGTGCTCACGTAGATCGCTTCATCCGTCAGGTTGGCCCAAATGGGATAGAGGGTTTTGAGCCAGGTAAACAGGTCGGCATCCTGGGCGATAACACGGGTCAGGGTTTGATATAGATGGTGGTGGGTGTTGATGAGCCCGAGGGTGCCTATCTCGCCGGGCAATTGTCC
>CAYGMR010000727.1:0-2141 GCA_964350725.1 uncultured Ardenticatenaceae bacterium
ACATCAGAGCGATCTATTTCATCAATTAGGAGGACAACTGGCTCATCAGACATCAGTGCGGTCAAAAGTGGACGCGGCAACAAAAAGTTTTCGGAGAAGAAAACATCCTCTTCTTGAGCCAGACGCGTAGCCGCCTCGGCTAAACTGTCCACATCATCGAGAACATTGCGTAAAGTATCGCGCAGCAGTTGGGTGTAAAGCATTTGTTTGGCGTATTCCCACTCATACAACGCTTTGCTCTCATCTAAGCCTTCGTAACATTGCAAACGAATCAAGGGCATTCCCAGCGAAGCAGCCCACGCTTTGGCTAATTCTGTTTTACCAACACCGGCTGGCCCCTCGGCTAAAATCGGTTTACACAACGATTGCGCCAGATAAACTACAGTTCCAATTTCTTCTGAAGCGATATACTGCTGCTCACTCAAACGATTGCGGACATCGGCCGTATCTTTGAACATGACGATTTCTCCATTTTTAAATTGCACCGTCCCCCAATGCTAATTGCATTTTAGGACGTAAAACCCAAAACGTAAAGCAGCATTTATGCTGTATTTCATTTCAGCCACAGACTAACACGGATTTTCTCAGATTAAAACTCTGATTCTGGGGCAATCCTCGTTCCTTAGCAGAAATCATATGCCAGGTAAGTGACTGTTTTATGTTGTTGAAAGCCAAGCGATTGGTATAAATGCAGCGCGGGTTGGTTATTTGCCCACGCTCCAATTTGTAGACGTTTTGCGCCCTGCTGGGTCAGTTTGTGCATGGCTGTAGTGAGGAGGTAACGGCCGTAACCTTGTCCCTGATATTTTTCTCCTATACCAAATGGTTCAATGATCCCTGTGCGCTCTTCACTCATATGCAACCAGGCAAATCCGTTGATTTCAGCATCAATATTCAAAAACAACAGCTCGGCAGATTTATCTAATATATCGGCAACTTCGCGTGCTGTATAGGGTTGATACCAGGGGTATGATTTGAAGATAGTGCCGTAGAGCTGGGTAAAATGAGCAACGGCCGTTTTGCGATCCAATGTAACAACCTGAGCATCTACCTTTGGTGCTAAAACCGGCAAATTCGTGACATCTTCACACCACAGCACACTCTCACTATGTTCGACAAAAAAGTTTTGCTGTTGTAACAAACAGGCGGCCGGTGAATCCAAACGCTCAACGGCAAATGACACTTGTTTGAACTGAAAACCCTCTAAATCAAATAAAATGTGCCGTAACAAGTCGCTGCCCAAGCCTTGTCGCCGCCAACGCAGCGCAACGCCCCCTTCCAATTCAGCGATATGGGGCAAGCCAGGAACCGGTGTAATCCAGGCAAATGCAGCGATTTCAGCGCTTGACTCCACGACCCACACGAGACTGCCAAGCGGCTGGATATAGTTGATACGCTTACGGAATTCATCAACCGAATGCGGATCATCCGGGTAACATTCTGAAAATATGGCAGCTAACTGCGCTGTATCCTGTGGGTCATAGCGGCGAATCATGACGATATTGTACGGCCGTTTCGTCTGAAGGAAAACAAATTTCGCCTAACCCTTGACCCTACCCATAGAGAATGCTAAAATCCCATCCGCTCGCCCCCATCGTCTAGGGGACTAGGACGTAGGCCTTTCAAGCCTAAAACCGGAGTTCGAATCTCCGTGGGGGCATTAGCAACAAAAACCAGCCAAATGGCTGGTTTTTGTTTTTGTAGGCAGAACGAGAAACATCTTTCGCCTCTTGAGGCGAGCTGGCTGATAGGAATGCTTGCTTGGAAAGCGTTATTGTCTCAGCAGGCCCTCAAGTCATTATTCAACCCCTGCTGATTTCAGAATACCGGTAATAAATTCGACCGGATCACTCATGCAGCCCATGATATGAATTTCAGAAGCAGGACTGGCTGTGAAGATGTGTGCTAATATCCTTAATCTTTGTTCTGATTTGTGCTCACAAGCAAGAAATACGAGATCAATCATTTCCTGCGCGCAGATACGCTCCATCTCTCCAAAATTGATCGCGACATAAAGTTGGATTTGCTCTGACTGGATCGACGGTGCCAAAATCCTCAAATCTTCAGTGCGAACGCCAATGAGCAGCCCGTTCTTCATGTTTTGAGATATCTTTTGGCAACCGACCTAACATCGAAGCAAG
>CAYGMR010000728.1:0-2123 GCA_964350725.1 uncultured Ardenticatenaceae bacterium
TGGCCGATTATGACGCCGCTGTTGGGCACCGCCAATTTGGAGCCAGCTAACAGCGACATTCTCGCAAGTGCTGCCCATTTGGACGAAATCTTGCAAATTCGCAATAGTTCACCTTTATTCCGCTTGCAAACGGGAACCGACGCGATCACGCGCATCCAATTTCACAACGCCACCAACAACGTTGATGGTTTGATTGTGATGAGCATCTCCGACAAAATCGGCACGGATTTGGATCCCAATTACGAACAAATCTTTGTGCTGTTTAATGCCGATAAGGTCAGCCATATGTTCACAATTGGCTCCCTGGCGGGCAATCTGGACATCGTCCTGCATCCGGTGCAGGTGGGTTCCGCGGATGCTGTGGTACAAACGGCCGTTTTCGATGACAACACGGGCACTTTCACAGTTCCTGCGCGTACAACGGCCGTATTTGTTGACAGCAGCCCGGATACACCCAGCAGCGGCATTGTGCTCGATGGCCTGCGTGATCTGGAATATGGTGGCGCACTTGACAGTGACCCAGCTAGTGACCTTGCCAGCCCTGGACCTGCCGACAGCCCTTCTACTCAATGGGCTGACCTGACCAACCTGTATTGCAGCAGCGACAATGATTATTTGTATGTGTATGCTGATTTACCGGCTTACAATCAGGCCAGTGCCAGCGGCCAAATTGGCTTGTTATTAGATGATGGCAGCGCGGCGGGCGGTACGGCCGATCCGTGGGGCAATGCGATCACGTTCGCCCACGGCAATTTGCCCGATTATGCGCTGCGCGGCAATGTGGTTGGCAATCCTGATCCGCCCAACGACAACAACGGCTGGACAGAATTACGTGCCTGGACTGGCTCCGCTTGGACCAGCGGCGGCACAAATTGGGGGGGCATCTCCGGTGGTGGTTTGATCGGCAATAAAATTGCTTACGCCAATAATCAAGGCGTGGAGTTCAAGATTCCGTTCAGCGACATCAGCGCCAATCCGGGCGATAGCATCAACTTGCAGCTGTTTAGTACGCAAAACGGCGTGACAAAAGGGGCGTATGACACAATTCCCACTGATGATCAGGCCACAGGCTGGGATGATGCCACCACTTTGACGCAGTACGTGGCTTGTGAATTGGCGATTGTGGGCAATGAATTACGCTTTGAGGATGAAACGGCCGTGCCCGATACAACTGGTAGCTTGCCCCTCGAGCTTGTCAATGCCGATATCGCCGCCTCAGGCAGCATCACATTCACCTACGACAGTACGATTGGTCTGACGCTCACCGGCGTTAACGCTACCCCGCGTACCAGCGGCTTCAGTACGTTAAACTTCAGCCAGGACACGACCGATCCGGCTGCCGTTGCCGCCAACATCCAATTTTCCGGCGGCACACTCAGCAGTGGCAGCGGCGCGATTTTCGACCTGGATTATACGGTTGATGCGGGTGCAGTGCCTGGCAGCAGCACAGCGTTAGATTTGTTGGAAACGGCCGTACTCACTGATGCGCTTGATGTGTCTTTAACCACGACATTAACGGACGGCAGTTTCAGCATTCAGGCCCCCGGGCATGAGGACGAGACTTTTGTGCATCTGTTTGAATGGCAGTGGAACGACATCGCGCGTGAATGTGAAGAATGGCTGGCTCCCAAAGGCTTTACAGCCATTCAAGTCTCGCCGCCGATGGAACATATCGTGGCTGCAGCCGAGAGTTACCCCTGGTGGCAGCGTTACCAGCCGGTGAGTTACCTGCTGCAAAGTCGCAGCGGCACACGTGCTGAGTTTGACCAGATGGTGCAGCGCTGCAACGCAGTGGGTGTGCAGATTTATGTTGATGCAGTTATCAACCATATGTCCGGTTTGGGCGCTTTTGCCAGCGGCACGGGTTCTGCTGGCACAATGGTTACGGCCGATCAATATAGCGGTAAAGTGGCAGAGTATCCCACCGCGCCTGGCCAATATGCCGCCGAAGATTTCCATATGAATCCGGCTTCGGCCACGCATTGTGACCACGATATCAGCAATTATGATAACGCCTATGAATCCTATAACTGCGAATTATTGGGCTTGGATGACCTGGATACTGCCAAAGGCAACGTACAGGGCGAAATAGCCGGTTATCTGAACGATTTAATCGACAATCT
>CAYGMR010000729.1:0-2117 GCA_964350725.1 uncultured Ardenticatenaceae bacterium
TGCCAATGCCGCGCCCGATGTCCCACAATAATGATGTGCCAACATAAAATGCGATGTAGCGTGTGGCGGCTTCAGCAGGGGAGCTTCCCGGTTCCCAACTTGTGGCCGCACTTCCAACGATCAGCGGCCAGGTATATAAATTGATGATGACGCCGTAGAGCAGCCCCCAAAAAAATGCCCAGAATACCAGCATGAGGATTTCCCAGCGGGGCTGCCGTGGGTGGGGCAGCCAGCCGGAAGTCAGGCCAACCCAGCCTGCGGTAAACATCTGGTAAGGCAGCCAGGGGCCGATGCCGCCGGTGATCAAGCCGGATACCAGCAAGGTTAATGCGCCAAGTAAGAAACCAAAGCGCGGCCCAAAAATGTATCCAGCCAGGATGATGGGCGCAAAAATTGGAGAGAAGCCGCCTGGCCCTGGGATGGCTACTTCAATGAAGCGCAGGACAGAGGTGATCGCGATTAGGATGCCCATTGTTGCCACGATTTTGGCACTCACAATTTGACCTTGGACTTCAACCAGTAACACCAGTAATCCTAAACCCAACAGCAGCATTGTGAGAATTGGGGTGAGATTATCTTGTGGAATGTTATTTTGTGGCAGTAAGAAAGGACCCAGAAAAGTCGCCACGCCAACGGTGATGGCAAGCAGGTAGATGGCGGCACTGGCAGCTCGATTTATCATGAGTTCGTTTGGCGGTTGGCACGCAGGGCCAAGATACCGATTATGAGCACAATGGTCGCGAAAAACAGATAAGGCAGCCACTTAACGGCCGTTTCTGTGTTTGCCGAGCTTTGTGTAGCTTGTAAATTATCTGGTGCTATGGTGGGTGTGGAGAGAGCCGAAGCCCCAATGACCGCAACGGCCGTTGCCGGAGCGGTATCAATTTTTGATATGGTTTGTGCCGTAGGAGCAGCATTGGTGCTGGCTGCTGTGGGTGTATTGGAAACGGCTGGGGGGGCTACGGCCGTTGTGTTGATTTCCAGCGTGGCTGTTGGCGGCAAGGAGTCTGTCGGCGCAGTAGTGGGCGCATTGGTTGTGCGCGCATCTGCTGCTGTGGGTGTGCTTTGCGGAGCAAGAGCGGTTGCTGCAGCGGTTGAAACGGTGGTCGGGATAGCGGTCCCGGCTGCGAGCGTAACTGAAGTAGCATCTGTTACTGGAGCAGCATTTGTTACTGTTGCTGGGGACGCGGAGGTTGGTGTACTGGTTGCTGCGGTCGTGGCTGTTGCTGATAACACAGAAATGGTAAGCGTGCGCGATTCCTGTCCATTGGGAGACGTCACTCTGAGGGTATGTGTTTCTGTTTGTGCAGGACAAACCTCTTGCGCCCCCGTATTGATTACGCCGACCCCGTTGAGAGAAACGGCCGTGGCGTTGAGCACGCGCCAGCGCAATGTTGTGCAAGTGCCGCTATTGAGTGTGCTGCTGTCCGCACTAAACTCGATTTGTGGCGGCAGTACACTGGTAGAAGTGGCTGTTGGAAGGAAAATCGGTGTTGATGTAGCAGGGACGGCCGTTGGTGTATTTGTTACCGCTGGTTCAGCCAGACACACCTCCTCAAACGTGACGTCGGGCGGCGGAATGGCTTGCGTAATAGCACCTGGCCCCCACGACCACCCCTCGATAGCGCCATCAGTTACCGGATACACGCTGGCCCCAATTTGTGAATAGCCCCAGTTTCCTTCCAGGCGATGCCAATAAGACCAATAGATGCAGGCACTACTGCTGCCGCCTTGGCATTGACACAAACAATCATTTGCTGGGCAGCCCACTGTCTCAATTCCGCAGACCAATGCGCCAGTTCCCTGTACATCTTCTGTTACTTCTAGATTCGATCGCAGCAGTAAATCGTATCCTGAAATTTGAGGTTCGGAGAATTCTACACATTGGGTCTGTACATTGCCATTGCCATAGTGAATCGCCAAGGCGGCTTTATTGGTTGATTGCGCTGTTAGCTGTGGCGGCAAAAAGAGTAAGAGCAGTCCAGCAAACAGTAAAAATGGCAGGTATTTTCGGAATTGAGACATGATAGCGCCTATTATTGTTTAATAATCAATGGTAAATAGACCTTGATCTCTTCTTCTAGCGGCCGTTGCGGCCACGCGGGCGATGCTGTTAA
>CAYGMR010000730.1:0-2115 GCA_964350725.1 uncultured Ardenticatenaceae bacterium
CGGGAAATAAAAGCCAGAGATTTATAGAAATTTGGGGTTTTTTAAGCCCCCTATTTACTCAAATCCCTGACAAAAGTTTTTTTACAATTGCACTAAATCTTGATGCGGAAATAAGGCGGCTTGTTATCATTTTCATCTAGCTTGCACACGAATGGACGACGGCATTCTGGGCAGCAGCCTTCGACAAAGAATGTTTCAATGTCGAGGCGCACGCCATACGTGTGGCTGACGAGTTTGGACATTTTTGTGTCCCAAGTGAGAGTCAACCAGTTGCTTTTAATCCTATGAACGGCCGTTGTAAAATCAGCCGGATCACGGGTAAGACGATAAAGCGTTAACAAATAACTACAGCGACCACAAGTTGAAAACCGTTCAATAATATTTGTTTCCGATGTGGGTTTCTTGGGCTTTTTACGCCTTCTTTTTGATTTTGGTTTTGCGCTTTTTGCTCCCTTATCAGATGGTGATGGGGGGGGAGTGATTTCAGCGACGGCCGTTTCTTTTTTTGTGCTCATATTGTGGATTCTAACGGTCTTCTCATTTCTGTCAACTTTTAATTAACGCGGCGAATTAACACGAATTCTCCTGTATCAAAGCCTAAATTCACGATAATTCGAGTGAATTCGTTGCAAAACTTATATGGAAATTCGTTCGATAACTTTATTTTGTGACCCAGATTTTAACATAAATCAAGCTTCTGCTTTGTTTGCAGAGGCACGTACAGCTTTCTCCTATCCTGTGCAAACGACTCGGGTAGCAACAGCACCATTCCCTGATTGGTGGGATAGAACGCGCTTGCAACCCGCTGCAATTCAGGTTGATGCATCAGCCTTTGCCGAACGTTGGCAAGCGGCTGGTGCAGATTACATAGCATTGGGTCCTGTTAAGTTGAACCATGATCCCGCGTGGCTGCAAATCATCCCCACATTGTTGGCGGCGACTGATGTGCTTTTTGCTACCGCAGAAATAGCCGATACGCAAGGTCAGATTGATATTGGTCGTTGTTTCGAGGTTGCCGATGTAATTCAACAAGCAGCCACGATCCAAGCAAATGGATTTGGCAATTTGTATTTTACAGCGTTGGCAAATTGTCCTCCTGGTTCTCCGTTTTTTCCTGTTGCTTATCATCATGGGGGCGCGCCTTCGTTTGCTGTGGCTGTTGAAGCGGCTGATTTAGCACGGCACGCTTTCCAATCAGCTCAAACTTTAGCTGAAGCCCGTTCAAACCTGGTTGCTGCTGTTGAGGCGGCGGCGGAAAAGATTACGGCCGTTGCCCAAAATCTGGCGGCGACCCATCAAATTCCCTTTCATGGCATTGATTTTTCATTGGCCCCATTTCCAACCGATTCACAAAGCTTGGCTGGTGCAATGGAAGATTTGGGCGTGCCCTTTGTAGGTGCCGCGGGCAGCCTGTTTGCCGCCGCGTTTATCACAGAGGCATTGGGACGCGCCCGCTTTAAACGTTGTGGTTTTAGCGGCTTGATGCTGCCAGTTTTGGAAGATTCTGTACTGGCGCAGCGGGCTGGCGATGGACAGGTGACGGTAAATGATTTGTTGAGTTATGCAGCTGTATGTGGGGTCGGTTTGGATACGGTGCCGCTGCCTGGTGCTATTAGTCGGGCAAGCCTCGCGGCGGTATTGTTAGATGTGGCCGCCCTGGCAACCCGTCTGGACAAGCCGCTGACGGCGCGTTTGATGCCATTACCTGGTTTGCAAGCGGGGGATCCTGTGACGTTCGATTTCCCTTATTTTGCAGATAGTCGTGTGATGGCTGTGTCTGGAGATGGTGTTGATGGGCTGGTGAAAAAGGCGGGTGTTTTGGGGTTACGGCCGTATCATGGCTAAAGAAATGTATATGACACGGATGGAAAGAAACGCCGATGAAACAATTTTACCTATCCGCGTTTACTTTTATCCGTGTCTTCAATGGAAAAACAATGGAAAAGAGTAATATGGGGCAGAGTTTAAAGCAGTTATTGCAAGCATGGCAGATGATTGTAACTGGTACAAAGTGGCCGCAACCGCAGCAGTACAGTGGACCTGATGTTGAAATCACACATCTGAGTGAAAAAACCAGTGAAGTACCAACATGTGCTTGTTCTGTGGCGCGTGTGC
>CAYGMR010000731.1:0-2114 GCA_964350725.1 uncultured Ardenticatenaceae bacterium
GGCTAAACGATTGGGAAATACGCTTGCAACGCGCATGGCATTATCTCCCAATCGTTTCGCCCGTGTGTCCGCCGTCATGGTTGTAGGCGAGACAGTCGGGCGACGAATCTTTTCACCATGGCAAATGTTAACCCCGCCTGTCCCGCCGCTACAAAATTTCTTGGTTGATGGTTTGGGCGAATTGACGTGCGCGTGTAACGGCCGTGCCTGTGTGTGCCGTCGCATCCATCAAACTTACTATTTGTTGTTCACTCAGATATTGTCTGATGCGGGAATCTGTGGCCAACATCGTTGCCAGTGGGTTTTCTTCACTGTGCTGTAAAGCCGCCCATGCCACCAGACTTGCCTCCCGAATCCATTCATGCCCTGCTTGACGGCTGCCGCCAGCTGCGACCAATGCCATCAGCACACGTTCTGTGGCCGCGAAAGGGCCATAATGTGCCATATTGCGGCTGATTGCTTCTTTGTCGATAACTATGCCCTCAACAATGCGCAAAGCTCGGGTCAGAATCTCGTCGGTAGCCAAAAAAGATTCAGCTTGCATCAACCGTCGATTAGCCGAATCGTCCAGGCTGCGTTCTAAAATTGCCTGACTGCTGTTATCCCAGGCCACATTTGGCAAACTGCCCACATACCGCGCCAATGAACAGATATTTTCGCTGTTGATTGGGTTGCGCTTGAAGGGCATGGCCGAGGAGCCGACCTGTTTTTTGCCAAAAGGTTCCGCCCATTCGCCAAAAGGGGGCGATTGTAAAATCCGAAAATCTAACGCAAACTTATGTAAGGAAGATGCGATGCCTGCTAAAACCTGTTGGATACGCAAATCTTGTTGGCGTGTGTATGTTTGGGTAGCAATTGGAAAATAAGGCAAATCTAACAAACCCATGGCGATGGCTTCCATTTCCTCCGGTGACATGGATGTGTGTATCAATAATTCCTGAAAGCTTGCTTGTGTACCGACGGCTCCTTTGAGCCCTTTGCCGCGTAAATTTGCGCTTAGATTTTGCAGGGCTTTGTAATCTTCGAGCAGGTCTTGGGCGTAGATGGCAAAACGGTAGCCAAGTGTTGTGGGTTCGGCTGGTTGAATATGCGTATGTGCCATGGTTGGCAAATCGGCCGTGGCTTCAATCTGGATAGCGAAAGCAGCCAAAAGCGTGCGTAGTTTTTGCGCTAACAGTTGGCTGGCGGCGCGCAGCCGCAGTACATCTACATTATCAGTAATATCCGCACTGGTTGCACCCCAATGGATGATGCCGCCGCCGCGTTTGCATTGTTCGGCAAAAGTACGAATCTCAGCCATGACATCATGGCGGGTTTCTTTTTCGATGGCAAGTGCGCGGTCTATATCCACATCTTGTTGGTGGTTTTGTAGGTCTGTGAGCTGGGTTCCCGTTACCAAACCTGCTTCATGCTGTGCCGTTGCCAATGCAACCCACACCTGCCGCATTAAAACTCTTTTATTATATTCCGACCAAACGGAACGCATTTCTTCGCTGCCGTAGCGCCAAGTGAAAGGGGAGATAAAGGTTGAATGTGTGAAATTATGGCTCATAAGTTTTCCCGAGAAACACCGAGAGCGCCTAATCAAATAAATGATGGCGCTCTCGATTGCGAATAGTTTTATTGAGGATACAGTTGCTAGAATTGTTCTGCTAATGGTTTCTTTTTACGACGTTTGCGCCCAGGGCGGCTCCGTTCTGCTTGCTGTAACGCGCGGGTTTCCTCGATTAACTTTTTCCGTTCATACTCTAAACGGGCGAGAATTTCCTCGTTTTTACGTTTTTGTTCCTCATTCAATGTAACTCTACGCTTTGCCATGCTTGCTTTGCTCCTATCTTTTGTCGACACCACTTGTTTATTTTCCCAGCGGGTTAGCGTATGCCGGCCGGCCCTCCCTCTTTTTTAATTCATTGGTCACAGAGAGGCCGTACACTAAGTAAGTTAGAATGTCAACTATTTTACCACGAAAATGCAAAAAGTTTTCCCGATTCTCAAATTTCGCCTCAGAATCGGGAATTTTCGTGAAAAATAAGGTGAATGGCCTGATTATTTTAGGCAAAATGTACAGATGTTCGTGCCTAAATGCTTTTTAAAACAAGTTTTTTATAGGTTTG
>CAYGMR010000732.1:0-2111 GCA_964350725.1 uncultured Ardenticatenaceae bacterium
AAGGATCTAACTGCTTTCCTGGCGACATCAAATGTGAGCGAAACGGCCGTTGACACCCACTGGTTTAATGATCTGCAAGCCAACAACCCGCTCACCGTCACGATGACAAGCGATAATTTGCAACTGAATGCTGACAGCGCAATCGGCAATGTAAACATCAAAGCGACCTATCCCGTGACTGGCGGCGTGCAATATGCAGAAGGCGCAATGCCGGTAGAATTTGAACGCTCTGGGGATGCGTGGCAGTGGCGTGGCCCCCATCTGGCTACAGTCACCGAAGGCAATGTAACCATCAGCTATCCACCCGCTGTTGAAGCTGATATGGGTGAGTTGGCAACGGCCGTTGCTGAGCAATATGCACAAATTGCGGCTGTCTTGGATGTACCCACGAATCCCTCCATTGAACTGCAATTGCTGCCCGATACTGATGCTTTGCATACAGCAACCGGTCTGTTCTTGCCTGCCGAGCAAGAAACATGGGTGGCACCTGGCATTGTGCGCATGCTCTACAATGGCAGCACTGCCGAGATTGCTGCTACCTGTCGTACAAGTGCGGCAGCTTGTCCCACCGATGCCCTCACACAATTAGCACTGGCGAACAATGGTGTCACAGCCGCAGATGCATCCTGGCTGTGGCAGGGGCTGCCGCTTGCCTGGCAGGCAGAAGACGACAGCGCGCATGTACAAACAGAACTCTTGCCGCAGCTGTATACCGCTTTGACAACCGACCAACTGATCCCGTCTGACGTGGCCGCGTGGGCAGAAACCGATTATGCTTTGCGCCAAACAGGGTGGGATGGGTTGCTTGATTGGCAGCAATCTGATGCGTGGCAGGCTGATTGGGAACGGCGCTTAACGGCCGTTCAAGCCGACCTCGATCAATTATTGGCCAAACGAACAAGTGCGATTTTGGCGCAGGATGAAGATGCTTTTTTGGAAACGGCCGTTGCTGAATTGGTGCCCGCTCAACGTCGCTGGTTGGCTGACTTGGATGATCATTCATTGAATACATTTGAGCAAAGCGCCGCGCCGTTAGCTATTCTCGATGATGGCTCTGTGTTGGCACAGGTCACGATAAATTATGAGTTGGAGGGGCGTGGGGCATCAACGGCGGAAACAAACATTTTGTTCTGGCCAGATGCGGATGGTTATTTATGGGCGGGCAAACAGTTGTTTGATTTGGTCAGCGACACAACCGTCGTCCGTTATCCCAACGGTTATGATGACACGGCCACGTCAATTCAAACCAAAGCGGATGAATGGCTGCCACGTTTGACCGCTATGCTCGATATATCGCCGACATTGCCCATCGAAATTGAACTGTATGATGCCCCCGATGACTTGCGTACGGCCGTTGCTCTCCCTTACCATGCCACTAATTGGAGTGAACCTGGTCAAGCCATCAAATTACAAACCAACGCGAATGATGGCGACCTCATCACCCATTTGACGCGCCAACTGCTTTACCAGGCCGGTGTCGCAGAGAATTGGCTGCTTTATGGTGTGCCTGCTTTTGTTTCGGCGCAGTTTGATGGTGGTAAAACCCAGGCTGGTTTGGCGTTAAATTTGGCGGATTTGAAAACGAGCCTTGCCGACAACACACTTATTGACCTAAACGCTTTAGATTTTGATATCGATGCTCCCCAAAAAGACCAACTGTTGGGGCAGCTTGAAGCGTGGGATGCTGTGCGTTATTTTGTGCAGCAGCAAGGTTGGCAAGCTTTAGTCGCTCAAATCAAAGCACAAAACAACCGATTAGCACGCGACGATTTTCAGGAATCATGGCTGGAATCATTAAGCCGTGACCATATTCAGCCGGAGTGGGTTGAGATTGTCACCAGTTTTGATGCGGATGGGGCACTTGAGACTGTAGATCTTTTGGCATCTGAAGAACTTGGTGGACGCTTGGCTGGTACGGCCGGTGCAGAAACAACTGCGGCACAAATCGCCGCTAGATTCCAGGCAGCGGGCTTAGAACCTGCTGGTGAAAGCGGCTCTTTTTTCCAAACTGTGCCCATCACCATCACCCAATCAAGCGCTGCCCCGCGTCTTGAATTCACACCCACAAACGGTGACACGACAGCCCTGATATATCGCGAAGATTTCCTGCC
>CAYGMR010000733.1:0-487 GCA_964350725.1 uncultured Ardenticatenaceae bacterium
AGCCCGATGAGTTACCTAAGAAGACAACATTAGTCAGTTTGGGACTGCTGTTACCATAATTGAACATAGCACCGCCATAAGCGGCTCCATTAGTTAAGAAAATGATATGGGTCAGACTTGGGCTGCACGCATTGTTACTACCGGCTCCTAGACAGTAAATGCCACCACCACGATCATGGGGGAAAGGTGAATAGGCTCGACCAGCCGTGATGGTAAATCCATCAAGAATGGTCGATTCGGTGATGGGTGTACCAGTTGTACCATCGGCAATTATTACATGGTAGCTGTTGTCGTTATCATCATTGGGTGTGCCTATGTCGCCGCTCAGGATGGTGGGATTGGCAACCCAATCGCGGCCATCTCGATTAAGTTCGTTGCCGGCAAAGCCGCCATAAACGGCAACATCCGGTTTTAAATAAAAACTGTCTGTCTGTAGGGAACCCGGTAGATAAGTGCCGCCCGCTACCCAGATTTCGGCACCACTCGT
>CAYGMR010000733.1:497-2111 GCA_964350725.1 uncultured Ardenticatenaceae bacterium
TAAAAGCTAACCGCGTTAACGTGTTGTGCACCTATCCACAGCAGATAAACGCATACGGCCGTTAACGAAAAAACTGTTAGTTGACGTGTAAAGCGAAATGTTTTGGTTCTTGGCAATCGCGTTGACATGATAAATGAGCTCCTTTAAGAAACGCTTAAAACTCCTAACTTACCAAGAACTTATTGTATCAAATAGTGTTGAAAATCACATTTTTCAAGACAAATGTCACATATCAATATTAATCTGTTTATAGTCTACATCGCTGCTTAAGAAGAGTAAACGACTGGATTATCAAGCCACGAAGGAATCAGCTGCACCCACGTATTGCCGATTTTAAGGGGGAAGGGGTTGCCTTCACTGTCGGTAAATGTAAGCGTGTCATTGCGTCCTTCACGCTGCCAGGTCACATCGTAGCGGTTGCCATCGCGCAAAACAGTTGCCGGACCCGAGCCCCACAGCTGAATTTCTACCGAATAGCTGGCACAGGTGTTATCAAGGTTAAGCTGTTCACATATCTTGCCATCAAACATATGGAACGGTGACATGATCACCACGTTTTTAGCCACAACTTGTTCATATGTATTGCCGTCGGCATGAATTTGTCCATCTGCCCAGCGTTCGTAACGTTCATTGATCGGATCATAAACCCAATCGACAATTGTCCAATCATAATTAGCGGTTACTTTGCTTGTAGGGGTACCACCGGCAGGCGCTTCGTCGCTAAAGGCATTGAAGGTTACAAACTCGGGTGGCACATTTTGTTCTTTTTCACCTAAGGTCAACCATAACTGTTCCGGATTGGCGTAAAGTGTATGTTCATACGGTTTGTCTTCGCCGGTACGATAATAACCCGGTTCCCAGCCGTAGAGAATGCGCTGGCTAAAATCTGAGTCATTCAGGCGGCGGCGTACGCCATCACTGGAGCCAGAAAAAACCAAGGCGGCATCAAACATGGCGGGTAGTTCCATATCAATCAGGCGTGCGCTGCGGATGGGGCCAATGCGCGGGGGTGTCTTGCTATAAAAAATAGCCGAGAAGCGGGTGAGATTGCCTTCGGCGGTATGTTCAAAGACCCAATCGGCGTCGTTGAGGCCAGATTGGGGGCGCGTGTAGGAGGCGGGCGCATTGGAAATTTTGACATTCAACGGCCGTCGCAACAAATTCTCCGGATCATCTACAATTTCACCCGTCAACGGATTACGATCCGTCCCAAAATCTGCGGCAGTGATTAAGAGCGTGTTGGTGGCTGTGGGAACGGCCGTTGCCATATCTGGCGTACGCGTAGGCAAAGTCGTAGAAGTGGGTGGAGGGGGCATCGTCGGCACCACGGGCAGTTCGACAGCAGGTTCTGTTACTGTGGCCTCTGGTGCAGCAATTTGTTCTGGTGTGTTCGTCGCTGGCGGTGCTGGCAGCGGGGTTGGTTCCCCTTCACCACAAGCAACCAATAACAAACCCAGCAATGTCAATACAATCATCCAATATTTCATCTGTTTTCCATTTCCAATTAGTCTAAATTCCACCACACATTTTCCTCTGTGAAGCATTTTTGTCAACATAGATCGAGAAACGGATTATATATTTTGTGAATTTACTCACATCTTCAAATTTTGACAT
>CAYGMR010000734.1:0-2108 GCA_964350725.1 uncultured Ardenticatenaceae bacterium
TATAAAATTGTATGACATCTCGCCAAAAGATTTGGAAATATTACCGAAGCGTGGGTATACATGCTACCTCTGTGATTCTGAGCTTCAGCTCGTTGCAGTTGGATCAAAATTTATAAGGACGCATTTTCGCCATGTGGCAGATTTGAGCGATTGCCCATCTACAAACAAAAGTGAACTGCATGAGAATGCGCAATTGGATATAAGACTTCACCTGAAGAAAATATACAAAGAGTGTAGCGTCGAGCTGGAAGAATCAGTTTTCCTGAAAAATGGAGACCGTCGCCAGCTTGACATAGCGGTAATTAATCCGGAAGGTGAAATTATTGAAGCTCATGAGGTTCAGCTTTCGCGGCAAACAATACAAGAATTTGAACGGAGGACTAAAGAGTATGCAAGCATCGGAATACCGGTTATATGGTGGCTTTACGGACAAGCATACAATAGAACAAACATGGATTGGGCGGCTGAGACTTGTGGATGGTATGGAACATTTAGCAAGAAAGAGAAACCCACGTTATTGGAAGAATGGCATGACAAAGACTGATAAGCTTTTATCTTACGCAGACGAAACAGGCAATTGCCCGATATGCCGGGTAAGACCGATTGGACATGGGATGACTTGTGGCGAAATGATATGCAGGACAGCGTGGATAACATTTGGAAAGGATGAGTTTATTTAACATGCTAACCTGCCCGAATTGCAACACACGTATCCACCTACGCGCCACCGTTGACGCATTCAACGAGCCGCCTGAGTGGGTGTTTTGGGGCGAGAAGGGGCAACGGTGGCATGTATGCAAGGCGGCCGGTTACGTGCATTTTCGCGTGCTGGCAAATGGACGCAAGACGGATAGGCTGGCAGTGATAAGGGGATGATGACTAATGAGCGACTATAAATTATACCAGGGTGATTGCCTGGACATCATGCCGACGTTGGCAGCGGGGAGCGTTGACGCGGTTATCTGCGATCCGCCGTATGGAACCACTCAGTGTCGATGGGACAGCGTGATACCGTTTGAGCCGATGTGGGCGGGGATTAAGCATGTGCTAAAGCCGAGGGGGGCGGTGGTTTTGTTTGGTAGCCAGCCGTTTACAAGTGCGCTGGTGATGAGCAATGTTGATTGGTTTAGGCAAGAAATTATTTGGGATAAAGTTTTACCTGTTGGCTTTTTGGATGCAAACCGCAGAATGATGCGGCGGCATGAAAATATAGTAGTCTTTTCAGAAGTTGGGTACACAACATTTAACCCGCAAAAAACACATGGACACGGCAAATACAAAAAGACAAAGCGCAGCCAATATCAAGGCTACTCCGCCTTCAAAACGGAAGACGGAATAAATACGGATGGCTCAAGGTTTCCCGCATCGATTAAGCAAATATCCACAGCGGGGCAGCGTGCCAACATTGTCCACCCAACCCAAAAGCCCGTCGCCCTCATGGAATATCTAGTCAAGACATACACAAACCCGGGGGATACGGTAATGGACTTCACGATGGGCAGTAATACAACTGGTGTGGCCTGCACGAAAACAGGCCGTAAATTCATTGGCATTGAATTGGATGCCGATTATTTCCAGATTGCAGAGACTAGAATCAAGAACGCCGCTGGTGATTACGTGACGACACCGAAGGAAAAGTCAACGGGGCAAATCGCGTTGTGGGATATTGTATAATGAAAACCTGGCGCGAAAAATCACTAGAGACAATCAGACAAGCGCACGCCGAGTATGGTGGCGACGACTTAGACGGATTGGAAGCACACATCCGCAGTCAATATCCGTTCGGAGAGCGTAAGCGCCATCCATACAAAACATGGTGTAAAGCTGTCCGTGATTACATGGACGAGCAGCAGAAGCTCAGGGAAATTAACCGATGAAAATGTACATAAACGATAACGTGAACAAAATAAGCCACGTGTTTAAGGCCGTATATAGTGGACGTAAGTATGATCCGGCTTGCGGTGGCGAGTTGATTAATTACAAAGTGGTGGACGTGACAGAGACACCAAAATACAAAGTTTGTGAGAGGTGTAAGGCAAATGGCACCCTCCCATTGGGTGGCTAACTAACTCTTGACGACCTGTGATATAATCAGATTATGTATTGTG
>CAYGMR010000735.1:0-2105 GCA_964350725.1 uncultured Ardenticatenaceae bacterium
GACAAAATCAACGGTGAACAACTACGCGAAACACTCTTGCAGCGCGGGGGCGCCAGCGAAACCACCCATGCTTGTATGGCTGGTTGTACCATCCGCTGCTCTAACATTTTTGGCGATATAGATGGCAAAGAAATTGTGTCGCCGGTGGAATATGAAACCATTGGGTTGATGGGATCTAATTTGGGTATTGATTCACTCGACACGATCGCCCGTCTCAACTGGCAAGTAAATGATCTGGGACTGGACAGCATCGAAATTGGCGCAGCTTTAGGTGTGGCGGCCGATGCCGGACTAATGGATTTTGGCGATGGTGAACGCGCCATGGAGTTACTCAACGAAATTCGTGTAGGTTCGCCAGTGGGTCGTTTATTAGGGAATGGTGCGGCCGTTACTGGACGAGTTTTAGGTGTCGAAAGAGTAGCGGCCGTTAAAGGTCAAGCGATGTCGGCATATGATCCACGCGCCATCAAAGGCACAGGTGTCACATACGCCACCTCACCGCAAGGTGCTGACCACACTTGCGGCCTGACCATTCGTGCCCAAATCGACCACCTTGATCCACATATTCAAGCGGATGTTTCGCTGAATGCGCAGTTGGCTATGGCAGGCTATGATACGCTCGGTGCCTGTGTTTTTGCCGGCTTTGGTTTTGGCGCCTCACCAGAATCCATTCGAGATTTGCTCAATGCTCGCTATGGTTGGCAGGTCGATACGGATATATTAAAGAGTTTAGGACGTGAGACTATTTTGCTCGAACGCGACTTTAACCAAGCTGCAGGATTCACAGCAGCCGACGACCGCTTACCTGAATGGATGACTCGTGAAGCTTTGCCGCCGCTCGATCCTGTTTTTGATGTTCCCAATAAAACATTAGATACCCTTTTTGATAACCTTTAATCCAAATCAAACGAAAACTTCCATGGATTAACACAGATTGAATCTGTGTTAATCCATGGAATCTGTAGATGACTAAATTGTGATCATTTCTGTGCGTTTGCATACAATCTTACAACGCGAA
The DNA here is from genome assembly GCA_964350725.1 of uncultured Ardenticatenaceae bacterium. GTDB lineage: Bacteria > Chloroflexota > Anaerolineae > Promineifilales > Promineifilaceae > JAACFF01. Next base: position 1,019 of record CAYGMR010000735.1, read on the forward strand.
ACGCCGCACGGGATGCAGCGCAAATTAACGTTGCAGCTTGCAGATGGCAGTTCAATTGGGGATGTCTTACGGGAGCTAGAAATACAATTGCCGGTTGATGCATTATTATTGGTGGTCAACGGCCGTTTATGCCAACCAGCCACAATCCTCAATAACGATGATGAACTCGATCTGATTCCAGCACTCTCAGGGGGAGCACACGATTTGGAGATCTACTCGCCCACCAATGAATCATCATCATACGGTGGATTCGACAAATAACTTAATAGAAAACGCTTAAACTCGATTTCAAGCTGTGGGTCATCGAGGTCGAGCAAAATATATTGCGCCCATGTTGGGATTTCCATATCGGAAAGGTCGCCTTTTTCATATTTTTCCAGAAAGCCCCAATCCACAGGCCCTGCCTCGGGTTTCGAGACAATATCCTGCCCTAAAATTTCTACCAATTGTGCCGCTAATTCTGGTGAAAGCGTTGGGGGGAGTTGAAAGTCGGGGGGTAAGTTTTCAGTTTCCGGGGGCATGTAAGCAAGTATAGGGCTGTCAGACTCCTCATTGATGACAAAGTTCGGATCAATTTGCCGCATGATTTCACGATAGCGACGGCCGTTGCCCGCATCAATCGTGGGTATCCAAGGAATGCGCTCTTGATTATCGCGCCACCAACGCGCCTCTGCCCACAGACGCTTGCCAGCCATGTCCTGCGGAAATTGCGCCCCCAATTCTTCCAGAATATCAACAGCCTCAACAAAATAACCATGTTGCGCATAAAAATGACCGATCCACAACAAAACAGCTTGCGGGTCATGCGTGCGTTTGATTGCTTCTTGGAATATACCCCAAGCAACATCAGCCCCTTTTGATTGCCCCAACAAATAATCTTGCATCAATTGATGCTTCCCCTCATCCAGCATGGGGGCAACATCAGCCGGCGGCGCAACGGGTTCCAATTCATCTGGTGACTGGGGTGCTTCCCAACGGCTCATAAAACTGAAAGATTTGCCCAAACGGCGGCGCTGCTGCCACGGCCGATCATCCCATTCATCAATCGTACGGCTGAGTGCCTTACGGTTTTCATAAATCAAGTGGG
>CAYGMR010000736.1:0-2104 GCA_964350725.1 uncultured Ardenticatenaceae bacterium
GAATCCGGCAAGCATCAAAGGCTGTGCAGGATGCGTTGGCACAGGCTGCCAATGTGATCGAAGAGACGACAACGGGTGTGCGTATCGTGAAATCGTTTGCGAGGGAGGGGCATGAAATCGGCCGTTTCTCGGCACGTGTTAATGATACGTATTTGGCGGCCATGGAACGCGCTAAAATTGGTTCTGTTTTGGGGCCGCTGATTGGATTTATTGCTTTCGGGGCGATTGCCTAGACGCTTTGGTTTGGCAGTTATGAGGTGATCCAGGGCCGTTTGACAGCTGGTGGCCTGGTGGCTTATTTGGTGTATACTATGTTGGTGGCTACGCCGCTGGCAACGATGGCGACTTTGTACGGCAGTTTTCAATCGGCGCTGGGTGCAACTGAACGTGTTTTTGATTTGACGGATACGGAGCCAGATATACGTGATAAGCCTAATGCACGGCCGTTGCCGTCGGTAAACGGTGAAGTTGTGTTTGAGGATGTTGATTTTGCCTACGGCCGTAACATTCCTGTCCTCACCAATATTTCATTTACAGCCAGACCTGGCCAAGTGATCGCGCTTGTGGGGCCGAGTGGCGCCGGTAAGACGACTTTGGTGAATTTGATTCCCCGTTTTTATGATCCGGTAAACGGCCGTATCAGTGTGGACGGCCGTGACGTGCGCGATGTGCAAGTTAAAAGCTTGCGTGAACAAGTGGGGCTGGTGCCGCAAGAGACGATTCTTTTTTCAGATACTGTCTACGAAAATATACGTTATGGTAAGTTGGAAGCGACCTCCGCCGAGATTGAAGCCGCCGCCTTGGCCGCCAATGCCCACAACTTTATTAGCAACGATTTACCTGATGGCTATGACACCATGGTGGGTGAACGCGGTGTCAAACTGAGTGGTGGTCAACGCCAACGTATTGCTATCGCCCGCGCTATTCTCAAAGACCCACGTATCCTCATTTTGGACGAAGCCACTTCATCACTCGACAGTGAAAGCGAGAGATTGGTGCAGGAAGCATTAGAGCGCTTGATGATCGGCCGTACTTCCTTTGTCATTGCTCATCGGTTGAGCACAGTTATCAACGCCGATTGGATTTTGGTCTTGAATCAAGGTGAGCTAGTCGAACAAGGCACCCATGCCCAACTGCTAACAAACAGCGAGGGTCTTTATTTTCGGCTGCATCAAATGCAATTTGCTTCTGTTTTGTAGAATGACTACAACTAATTCGGGAAGGAACGAATTCATTTCTAGAGATAGATTTGTTCCTTCCCTAATTCGTTGTTGTCACACACAAACCGAAGCCTAAAAAATTTGTTAGCTTTGCTGAACGTGATTCATAAACTTCAATGTTAAATCAGTAATCGCATCCAATTCATTATCGAGCAGCAGCACATGACTGGAATGTTCCATCCAATGCAGCTCTTTGATTTCGGAAGCGACCCCCGCGATGATGATTTTGCCACAATCTGGGTGAATGGTTGTGTCTAAGCCCCCTTGAACCACAAAAACAGGCTGTTGAATTTTTGGCAGCAATTCGGTGACGACTTCTCCAAACTTAACCAACTCAAGCACCGCCTTTAATGGATTAACGCGATATCCTTGCCAAATATCACTGCCATCCAGCCCTTCTTTGGGAATTGAGGTCATAAAGGGGGCTGACAATTTGAGTTTGAGCCTATCTGGTGGTAGGAATGCTAATTTGATGGCGGGGGCATAGTTCAGTATGCCACTGATATCTGGATAGCGGTTTGCTAGGTACAGCGCGATAACCGCCCCTGTGGATTCGCCGCCAACAAAAACATGGTCACAGCGTGTCGCGAGTTCATGATAAACTTGCTCAACAGACCAGACCCAATCTTGCCAAGTCGTTTTGTTCAAATCTTCTGGTGTAGTGCCATGACCAGCAAGCAGCGGAGCCGCAACGGTATAGCCAGCGGCGTGTAAATTTTCAGCCAACAGGCGTACTTCGGCGGGGGTTGCAGTGAGACCATGTGAGAGCAGAACGGCCGTTTCGCTTCCCTCCCATAAAAAAGGTTCCCCAGCTATATGTGGATTATGTAAATTTGGATTTAAGTTTGTCATAAGTGTTTGAACTGAAAACTTTCCCCTGGCTC
>CAYGMR010000737.1:0-2094 GCA_964350725.1 uncultured Ardenticatenaceae bacterium
CATAGCTGCCTTCAAATCAAAGGTGGTCGCCCGAATATAGTGCATGGTCGTTTTGATGTCGTCATGCCCATTATTGCTTTTAGTTGCCAGGCAGTTATGTTGGTGGGCATGTGGCAGATAGAGAGGGAGTGCAAAATTGGGGGATTCTTGAGAAAAAGTAATTCATCATTTATCTTCCACAAAGCATTATTCCAGAAAAGTTAGACCATATGCTATACTTCCAGTCTGATTGTGGATATAATTGAGTCCACAAATGTGTTTATAACTATAAATATACTTTTTATGGAGGTGCAGAATGCTCACAATTGGTGTACGCGAATTAAAACAACAAACTAGTAAGATATTACGGCGAGTGCGTCAGGATGGTGAAGTCATAACAATCACCTACCATGGAGAGGCAGTCGCACATTTGGTTCCAGTTAATCCTCCAAAACCGACAGATGGCGAAATGGCTGCAATCCTAACGGATCTAAATCAACTCTCAGCAGAAATTAGCGCCCAATGGCCACAAGGTGTATCCGCCATTGATGCTATCACCGATATTCGCCGTGAATTATGATCGTCATTGATGCAAGTGTTTGGGTCAGTTTCTTTGTTCAGCAAGATGTTAATCACACAGTTACACAGCCTTGGTTGACTCAAATATTAACCAACAAAACATCAATTGTTGCCCCTTTGTTATTGTTAGCCGAGATTGGCGGTGCAATGGCTAGGCGCACCAACAATCCTGAAATCGGGGATAAAGTCATTGATCAGCTTTTATCTATCCCAACTTTACGCCTGGTTAGCAGTGATCATGCCCTTGGAATTCAAGCCGGTAGAATTGCAGCCACCTATCGATTGCGGGGCGCAGATGCCATTTACGTGGCTGTGGCAAATCAGTTTGATATTCCTCTGGTGAGTTGGGATAAAGAACATATCAAGCGCGTATCAGATTTAATCGCCGTTTACACGCCAACAAAAGCCTAAGTTTTCATTTTGGTGAAGAGAGTAGATAAAAAACACGCCGATCAGATGATCAAGTCAAGGTAAAGCTAATGGAATGGGCGCGGCTTAGACAGTATGGAGATCTTTATCAAGGCGCGTAAGGTCTACAAGCAGTGCGCCTTGTGCATTTGCCATGGATTTCGCATCAGTAGTGAATCCGCTGTGGCTAAAGAAAGCATAGTGAACTTGCCAGCCCTCTCCCTCTTGCGGTAACTGTTTGAGAACTTTGGGTGTTTTTATATCGATTAAATCACCCACGATACGTTTTCTAATAGGTTCTGCTTGCCATTTTGATTTGCCAAGCAGCAGTTGTTTCTCGCGCCAGTTTATGGCCACAACATCAATCTGAACGCCACCGCCCCAATGTGATCCAACCTGTTCTACACCAAAAGGCAGGTACCCAACTCGAGCCTGTGTCAATACCCATGCTAGGCTCAGTTCTTCAAATGCAGTCATACCGATAAAGGCGCGTAGTTGTTCGGATATGTGTTTCTCAACTTCATCATAAAGCTGTTGAGCAATTAAATCGAGATTCGGCCGTACAAAGCGAAAATAAAAGCGTAAGTAGTTGTCAGCCAATACATATCGGCTCAGTCGCGAAGCTTGACGTTTATTGGGTGGGACTGTGGCGGGCAATTAAATATATGGGTTTCCGCTCGTTCTGGCCCAGTGTACAAGAAGGGTTGTTTTCCCAAGTCGGCGACGTCTAACAACAGCCAGAAGGCTAGGCCGTGTGGAATGTAGCAGTGCATTGAGTTCACTTAGTTCACGTTCTCGATCAACTAACATGACGGTACCCAAAATAAGGTACTTACGATTAGGCTAATCATGCCATGATTAATTTGGGTGACAATCAATTTCCTATCCGTGTCCCATATATAACGAAAATACCCTGATCAAAAATCAGGATGCCATATATTGGGCGCGAGCCGGCTCAAACCGTCGGCCTCATGGATGTGAACCGTGCACGCTAACCAGCTGAGCTACGCGAAGTGGACAAAAGTATAATATTTTCAATGCTAGCAGCCTTGAATTAACGAGGCTGAATTCGTTGGACTGACTCACTACATTCTTTCCAAACAACATTATTAACCTGTTTTAACAGGT
>CAYGMR010000738.1:0-2094 GCA_964350725.1 uncultured Ardenticatenaceae bacterium
GCAGAATGGGGAAAAAGTATTTGAGCAGTATAAAGAGGCTAAGAAATTTGTTTTCACGGGACAACCTGATCAGCAAGGCAAAAACGGTGCCTCCTACGCCTGGGAAATCATGCCCATTGGCTTGTTAGAGAGTTTATATCGTGTGGAAAATCAGTGGGGCGCTAAGGATGGCGCGCCGTGGCACGACGCAGGCATCTTCAAAATGAGCGGCGGTCAAAATGGGCGGGTGGTTGCGCTTAAAATTCCCAAATCGGAAGAGCCAACCAGCGCTTTGACAGGCACTGTAAAATTTGCGAGCAATATTGAATTTTCTTTTGAGGCCACAGCCGGCACGCAGCCAAACAGTTACACAGTCAGACTAAAATCCGGAGGTACAGAACAGCAAGAAACATGGCAGTTGGGCTCTCGTGAGTATCAACAGCTTATCTACCTGAATGTTAAGGATGAGAATGGCATTCTTATGGGTGAAATCCAGTACGAAGGGGAACGGCCGATTCGTCTCAGAGCAACGCCCGCCACCAAAGATGATCACGATATTCTCTATGATTACTTTCACCCGGATTTGCTCAAAGGGCGCACGCAAAAGATGCAAGGGGTGATTGATACAACCTACCGATTGCTGACTGATACCATAAAAGCATTTGATGAAATCAAAGTAAAAATGCCACAATCCACATTAGACGTTGACTTCGATTTTCAACACAGCCAACTGCACAATCTCCAACTATTGAGCGCGATACTCAATGCTTTTTATGCGTATAAACTCAAACATTTGATGAAACAGTCATTCAAGAATCATCGTCAAGACCAAACGTTGGCACCACTGCATTTGGTCAGACAAACCTTTCAGCATCTGGCGACGGATCATGAAATCATTCAACAAGCAACGGTGCAGCGGCGCTGGACGCATGGGATCAATGCTGACGACTATTTTGTCAGTGAGCAGGCGGTGGAGCTGTTGATCATGGACAAACTGGCGATTAAGGCAATCGCCCCATTCAAGCATTTGCTGCCCCACAATAAAGATGAAAATGAGTTAGCCATCATCAGTTATCTAAGCGATAAGACCCACATTCGGCACCTTCCATACAGCGATCAGTTCATTTTGATTGGCGTTAGCTATGATCGCGTGCCGCAAGCAGGCAGCCTGTTTGATGACAAGCCGCTGTTTGAACGGCCGTTTCACGCCTTTGAACTGATGGCCATCCCCCACGAAGTCGGCCATTATATCTATGAACACGGCAAGCTGGCGGACGGCCGACCATTCCCAGACGTGGGCAAACAATTTGAGGGCAATAATCCTTACTATCGCTGGAGTGAAGAAATTTTTGCCGATTTATACGGTTGCATGGTAACAGGACCGCTCACCGTACTCAGTATGCGTGCTTTGCTCGTCTCCATCAATCGCGAAAGAGCGTGGAAAGATGATGAGCATCATCCAACACCTGTCCTGCGCATCTTCATGCTAAACGAAATGTTGCGCATTCTCAAAGACATATGCCTCGACAAGTACGATTTTTCCGATGTAGCCAATAAACTGGATGAAGATTGGGCCGGCATTTTGGAGAGCTGGGGATATGGTCAAGTAGGCCAGGCAAACAAACAACAGGACAGCAAACGTCCTGCTCGAATTTATATGCATGACAATTCAGACATCCATTTGGAAAAGATTGTCAATGTTGACCGCGTGATAAACGCTATTCGCCCCATCATTGTTGAATTTGCCACGCTTTTACTCGATCATTTTGATCCACAAGCGCAAACGGATGCAGCGATTCCCTGGGCGGTCTGTTCAGACCCGGGAACGAATACTACGGCGGCAGATAAACTGAATGCGTACAGCGAGAAGATGCGAGAGATAACAAATCGCGCCTTTGCAACAGAGAAAAACCAAGGCACACAAACGCTTTCTATCGATATTGATATAAAAAAGCCAGACATGGCAAACCCGGACAACCCCAAAAAACCTTACTTGCCAGACGAACTTTTGCGTGTTTATTTGGAAAACTGGGGCGACAGCGGACCTTTTGGTTGGGGAGGTCACTAGCACACGCTGGCATAAACAACACGCTGGTTGGTAGTGACGGCTTCAGC
>CAYGMR010000739.1:0-266 GCA_964350725.1 uncultured Ardenticatenaceae bacterium
CATGCGGGCGATGCTGTTAACAACAAAATCCCATCGGTCGTGGCAAATGGATCATCACCAGACCCGAACAAACTGGGCCAACAGCCATTGTCCCCTTGCTGCTGCAAAACAGTATCGGCAGCATTTTGCAGGGTTCCACTCAAAACGATACTCCAGCCTGGCGCAAATGGATTATCATCATTTTGTACCAAACCTTGCACGACCTCAGAGCTTGAGTTGACACTTGCAGGCACAGCAAAGCCCCAACCACCATCTGCCAACTGCGT
>CAYGMR010000739.1:276-2094 GCA_964350725.1 uncultured Ardenticatenaceae bacterium
TTGATCGAGGAACCATTCGCATCAGCATCGCCCCAACTGCCACCGATGGCAGCATTTTGCAGCCAGGCTACGGCGCTCGGATCAGGCTGTTCTCCAGCGCTAATCAACCCCAACATCGCCTCGTTGTTGGCGCTTGGCCCAAATGCTGTATTGGCATATTCTCCAGTAGGTGACAAATAATTTGTTACACTGATGGGCAGGTTAAATCCGGCGAAATTGGTGACATCATACGGCGCACCGCCAGCAACCACCCCCTGCATCACAATGCCAACCCGACCGCCGCGCCCAGCTGTGAGGTATTCTGGGGTCAGTGCTTCTAAGGCATCTACCGCATTGACACTGCCAGGTGTCCACATGGCGGCCTGCGGATCGCCCCCTGAAGCGGCAATCGCTTCGATGGCGCGGGAGGTGCCGCCAGCATTGACACCAAATCCGGCAAATTGTTCCCAGCCGCCGCTCTCAACATCTTGCAGCGTTGCCAGACAAGTGATGGCTTGCTGTGCCGCTTCATACCGTGCTGGCAAGGGATAGGGTCTGCCTGTTGCGCCAGGGATGGATTGGACAGTGGTAAAAAAGTCATCGAATAAGCCAGTCCCAAAATCTACCTGGAAAGCACCTGTTGTGTTTTGGAAACTCAATAGTGCAGTTAAGGGTGTATTGCCATCCTGACTCCATGCGCCGTCACTGCTGTAGAAATCTTCACCTAACGCGCTCAGGGCCTGGAGCGCAATGGCTGTGCTGTTGGCATTGCCACCATAGCCAGTTCCATATTCCCAGCCACCGTTTGCTAATTGGGTGTCAGTTAGAAAATCGACGGCGCTGCTAATCACGGCATCTGATGCCGATTCACCTTGCCCCAGCAGGGCCATGATCGCCATCCCGGTGGCATCGGCGTTATTGTCTGTGCCGAAGCCATCTCCCCAGGAACCATTGGCGGCTTGTTGGTCAATGAGCCATTGTGTCGCTGTGGCGGGTGCTGTTTCGTTAACGGCCGTTAATGCCAACAATGCGAGTGATTGATCAAATGCGGTTGTCGCATTGTATTGTCCGGTTGGTGAAAGCTGCTCTGTTAGACTGATGACGAAATTGTAGCCCATGAAGTCGCGCGGATTCTGATTGGCGCTTGTTAATCCCAAAATCACTTTCCCGGCTGGCCCGCCGCCAATTTGCGCGTAGTCAGCAATGTCTGCTGCATTGTTTTGCAGATACATGACGGGATTGTTGCTTTTGTCGGGGGCGTTGGCTGCGGGATTGTGACCCGTTGCAGCAATGGCTAGAATCGCATCTAGCGTGCCGCCAATACCAGAAGGGGTCTGATTGGCACCCGTGCTGAAGTTGCTGTACCCACCATCATCATTTTGATGAGTGGTGACCAACCAGTTGACAGCTGCATCTGCGGCTTCCCTTTGGTCGGCAAATGAAATATTAGACGTGGCTGTTTGGGAAACGGCCGTACTATTTCCCACAGCCCACACGCTGCCTATACCGATTGTGAGTGTGCAGGTGAGAATAAAAGCGATTAAAAAACGACGGTGATTCATTAAGTATCTCCTGTTCCCTATACCCCTCTGGGAAAGGTGAATTGAGTATACAAATGAAAAACCCGATGCTGTTGTGCATCGGGTTGAGAATTGCATCTTTGCCAAACCAAGAAGGTAAGCATAGTTCCCAACCCTTTCCGACGAGGGTGAAAACTTATTAATGGCAGGCGACCTGACTTTTTAGTCGTGTCGTTGTTTTGTCGAGTGATCTTTTAATCGGTGTGTTATTTGTCGCAATTACTAGTACATGTGGGCATAAATAACATGTTGTTTTGTA
>CAYGMR010000740.1:0-1754 GCA_964350725.1 uncultured Ardenticatenaceae bacterium
TCGTGTAGCCAGTGTCGGCCATCAAATCTTCCAGTGAGTATGCACGCAGAGGTGACGGCGTTGGCCACGCTTGCTGTGGCCACGCTTGCTGTGGCCACGCTTGCTGTGGCCACGCTTGCTGTGGCCACACTTGCTGTGGTTCTGCAATTGTGTTGGTTACCAACTCGGTGTTTGTAAGCGCGTAATCGTTGGCTGAATCAGAGTCATCGGAGTCATTGGGGGGAATGTCTAATGCAACTTGGCTTTTGGGTGGCAGTCTACCAATGCGTGCTTTGCTCTCACGAAAACATATCCAAATAAAGCTTTGCACATCGACCATATCTTTGGCACCAAAAGGTCGTAGTGCTTCCAATAACGCCTGACTTTGTTGTCTGATGTGCATATAGGTGCTTTTGCTGGGTGTTGATTGGAAGTTTGCAACATCCTTATCCGTGTCACCCGTCCCCATATATTTCAACAACCAGCGTGTTGGCTGTGGTTTGACAATTATCTCTTTGTCAGGATGGCAGATGAACAAAAAGAAGGTGGCAAATGACCACTTGTTAGGCTGGTTGTTGGTATCTAAATAATCGGAGAAGCTTTGTAAACGATCCCCGCTTGGCCTGTCGCCGTAAAGTAGATTGCGCATGTGGGTACAAAATGTGGCTTTATCAAGCGTGGGGGTGTGGAGAACGGCCGTGTCTCCTTGCGCAGGTACATTGCGCCATAATAAATTTGTCTGTTTTGATAATTTATCCAGCCGTGCAACAAATTCGTCAAAATCACCTTGTCTGATCAATGTGTCGACTTCCGTTCGATTGATCAGGGTTTGGGCATTGGCAATGATTTTTTGTTTATGATCAATCTCATCCGCGACAAACTGCGGGTATGAAAAATTCTTCCACTCCGGATACCTTAGCTGCACAAGCGTAATTAAATCATTTAATTTTCGTGTAGACAGAGACATTGGTGCTAATTTAATCTTTGTTTTCTTCTTTGGATAACTTTTCTAGCTTCGATTTTGTCTCACGCCAGGTGATTTTTGATAATCCTAACTTTTGGCGAATATCATCTTTTTCAACACCTGCGCGCCAATCTCTGAGCGCAGATACCCAGCGCAGATTTTCAAAAGAGAGCAGACCTGCATCTAAACCCGCAGCATCGCCAACATCACGCAGGATATATTCTAAATTGCGGGCCGTACAGGTGAAAAGCGTGTCTGGCGGCTGATATTGGCGTAGGTATTCGTCCAAAACCATTAACCAGTCGGGATCAAGTGGCAGCTTGCGTTCTTTATAACGTAAATTGGGATTTGCATAGCGGACAAAGAGCATGGGTTCATCGGCATCATTCCGGTCAACATGATTGGGAACCAGGTTCATTGCCTCTCCCTTTTTGATGCCGGTTTGCAAGAGCAGGGTTAGCAATAAATGGGGGCGGGAATCTGCTTTATTTTGCATGCCGCCTTCCCGTATCGTCTGCGTGACAACGAGTGCCTGTTCAATTTGGGCTTCGGTAGGCAATTTTGGCAGCGGACTGACAACCGTGCGTTGGATTACAGCCACTGCAGGGTCTGATTGCAGCACATTGGTCTCAAACAACCAGCCGAAGAAAACTTTTAATGTTGTCACGCGCCGCGCATAAGATTTTGGGCTGCAAGGCACGCCACGTTCATTTAACAACCAATCCAGGAAATCGTTTAAGTTTTTTGTACCGATTTCACCTACTGGCTGCCCCGGTCCCAGATATTTTGCCAATAAACGAATATCGCTGGC
>CAYGMR010000740.1:1799-2088 GCA_964350725.1 uncultured Ardenticatenaceae bacterium
ATCGTGTGGATAGAAAAGCCTTCATCGCGCATATGATTTTCAAAAACGCCGAGGGCCGCCTGCAGGGAGGCATCACTTGACATCGGTGGTTGTGGCTTATCGGCTGCTGGTGCGATTGTGTCCGCCGGGAATAAATCGCGTTGTGGATCAGTTTGTGGATCACTCATTTTATACTCTCCAAGATTCATGCGAATTGCGCTAAATTTTCGCCACTAATTTCACGAAACCAACGTCTGACGAATTTAACTTTATGTCATCTTCGTATAGATGTTAGAACAAATGATTTGTT
>CAYGMR010000741.1:0-2068 GCA_964350725.1 uncultured Ardenticatenaceae bacterium
GAGACGCTGCAAGATATACGCAAATATACAACCGACCAAAATACACTCAACGAATTAAACCGCCGCATCACGATGCTGCGTGAGGAGATGGAGGCGAATCCATATATCTTTGATCGTCGTTTCCTTTTCCGTATTTTGGCGATGGGTCACAGCCAATTTGCACAATATATTGGTGCACGCGGCCCCAATACGCAGGTCAACGCGGCTTGTGCTTCCACGGCACAGGGTGTGGCGATTGCTGAGGATTGGATCAGAAACGGCCGTTGTCGGCGTGTGATCGTGATTGGCGCTGATGCCGTTACCAGTGACCATTTGATGGAATGGGTCGGTGCTGGTTTCCTGGCTGTTGGTGCTGCTACCACCAAAGATCGTGTTGATGAAGCGGCACTGCCCTTCGACCGGCGACGTCATGGCACCATCATGGGCATGGGCGCTTGTGGTCTCGTCATTGAAAGCGAAGATGCCGTGCGCGAACGTGGTATGCGCGGCATTGTTGAACTGCTCAGCAGCGAAACCAATAACAGCGCCTTCCACGGCACCCGCCTGGACGTGCATCACATTGCCCAGGTGATGGGCAACCTGGTGACATCGGCCGAACGTCGTTTTGGTCTGAATCGTTACGCGATGGCCCCCAACACCGTTTTCATGTCGCATGAGACCTATACACCAGCGCGTGGTGGCAGCGCCGCCGCCGAGGTGATGGCTTTACGCGAGACCTTTGGCGATTCCGCCAGCGATATCATCATTGCCAACACCAAAGGCTTCACTGGTCATCCAATGGGTGTGGGTGTGGAAGATGTGATCGCGGTCAAAATATTAGAACATGGCATCGTACCGCCTGTGCCGAATTTCAAAGAAGTTGATCCTGATTTGGGGCGCCTGAATTTGAGTCGTGGCGGCCGTTATCCGGTGCAATATGCGCTGCATCTGGCCGCCGGTTTTGGATCGCAAATTTCGATGACACTTATACGCCGTATTCCCGGCAGCTTAGATCGCATCGATAACAAGGGGCAATATGAGCGCTGGCTGGCCGATATTAGTGGCTACGACCGCGCACAAGTGGAAGTTGTTAAACGGGTACTGCGTGTGCAAGCGCAAGGGTTCCCGCCCAACACACCGGCAGCCAACATCTGGCAAGTTGGCACAGGCCCCGGCATGCGTGCGATCGCAACAAATGGCGCGACTACGTCACACGTTGCGCAACCTGCACGTTCAGTAACGCCACCAGCGATCAAACCCGCACCACAACCAGTCAAGGTTGTAGCTACCCCGCCGGTACTGCCAAAACCAGCGCCGAAACCTGTGCAACCCGTACAGGTTCAAGCTGTACCGGCAGCACAACCTGTACCGGCAAGTGACCCGGTCGCAGGCAAGGTCTTGGCGATTGTGGCCGCACAAACTGGCTATCCAGAAGATATGCTCGATTTAGATCTCGATCTGGAAGCAGATTTGGGTATTGATACAGTCAAACAAGCTGAAACATTTGCCGCTATTCGTGAAGAATTTAATATTCCAGCACGCGATGATTTGAACTTGCGTGAATATGGCACCTTGGAGAAGGTGATTGGTTTTGTACATGAGATGCGGCCAGAGTTAGCAGTTAGCAGTCAGCAGTCAGCTAGTCAGCCATCAGCACCAGTAGCTCCAATGGTTCCAGCTGCGCCAGTAGGTGATGCGGTGGCTGCGAAAGTATTAGCAATTGTTGCTGACCAGACCGGTTATCCTGAAGATATGCTTGATCTCGACCTGGATTTGGAAGCAGATTTGGGCATTGACACAGTCAAACAAGCTGAAACGTTTGCTGCTATTCGTGAAGAATTCGATATTCCGGCACGCGATGACTTGAACTTGCGTGAATATGGCACCTTGGAAAAGGTGATTGGCTTTGTACATGAGATGCGGCCGGAGTTAGCGGTTAGCAGTCAGCAGTCAGCTAGTCAGCCAGCAGCAGTTGCTGTACCGGCTCCAGCAGCAGCATCAACAGGTGATTCGGTGGCCGCGAAAGTGTTGGCGATTGTTGCTGACCAGACCGGTTATCCTGAAGATATGCTTGATCTCGACCTGGATT
>CAYGMR010000742.1:0-2068 GCA_964350725.1 uncultured Ardenticatenaceae bacterium
TGGCGCGGCAGCAAAAAATCGGTGGAACTGGTGCATGTCACCAAAACCTTCGATAATGGTCAAACCATCTTCCGCGACTTGAATCTGACATTATGGCATGGTGAAAAAGTGGGCTTAGTGGGCCCCAATGGGGCGGGTAAATCTGTCCTGCTCAAACAGTTGTTAGAACCGGAAGCGATCAGCGGCGGCGAAGTGAAGATCGGACCCAGCAATAAAATTGGTTACTATGCCCAAGAGCAAGAAACGCTGCATGATGAGTGGGATTTGATCACCGAAATTCGCCAAGCCGCGCCTGTCAGCCGCGAAACGGCCGTTGCCATCCTCCTGCGCTATTTATTCAATTATGAACAAATGCAGCAGCCCATCGGTAAACTCAGCGGCGGCGAACGCAGTCGTTTGCAGTTAGCGAAATTGGTTCTGGAACGGCCGAATCTCCTATTGCTCGACGAACCCACCAACAATCTAGACATTCCCGCCATCGAAGTGTTAGAAGAAACGCTGGATGAATTTGTGGGCACGGTGCTGGTGATCAGCCACGACCGCTACTTCCTCGACAAAGTTGTCGACCGCATCGTCGAACTACGCGACGGGCAGCTTACTGAGTTTTTGGGTGGGTATACGGATTATTTAGCTGAGGGCGAGTGAGGAAATTCACCACGGAGGGCACGGAAATTTTTGAGAGCGGAACTTTTGATAATTTAAAACGAGGCCTGAGCCTGTCGAAGGCCGGCCTTCGACAGGCTCAGGCCTCGTTCGTTTTCAGACAGCCTCAGCAAGAACGCTGGACACCCGTTGTGGAAAACATGTTGACTTGTGGGACTGATTTTTTTAATATAAGTAGTAATGATGTCGATACATTGATACTCAATATAGGTTCAATTTTTTAGGTACAATTGAGGAGGCTTATTATGCCAGAAAGAGATCAAGAATTAAAAAGGATAATCCTGGCTCACTTGATAGAGTTTGAGAGTTCAATAGAAAGATTAAAAAAACAGACTTTGAATGAAATTGTTTCTTATTCAGAAGAATATGTTGTTGATTTGTATAAGCCAGTTTTTTTTGGTATTGATGATTGCATAGAAACTGTAACACAGTTCCATCCTGATAAGGCAAGCGATCAATTGTTTTTTTGTATGCGTAGTTTAAATGCTATCAATGTTCAGTTGGATTATATTGCTGTTGCTAATTCTACTGTTTCTAACATACCTCAAAAGGTTGTTTCTTCTGTAAGTTCAAAGTTAAATTTGATTTTATCTTCGTTAAAGGCTCAACTACAGAGGATTCAGGGGTTGATTGGACAATTGTTGTCAAAGTATCTTAACTTAAAAGAGTGGTCTGTAAAAGGCTCCTTATCTACGCCGACTCTTGCGAATCTTTTTGGGTTGACAGCAAGCGCAGAATTGGAGCTTACTTTCGAGCCATAAAGTGAAACAAAGGGTTGAGTTATCTTTTTATTCGCATGAGTATTTCCTAACCAATTCTCACATCAATGCTTGTCCTTCATTAAAATGCCAGAACAATGTCCAACCATTTTGACTGGCAAACAGAAGATGAAACTGAAAATTGGGATGATGTGGCGACGGATGCGCAACGGCCGTCTTCCAAACCACGGCGCTGGCCTTATTTCTTGATCCTGGTCATGCTGCTAGGTGCCGCCCTGTTCTTCTTCCAACAAGCCAACCAGCGTGTATCCACAGCCACATCACTACGCGAAGAAGATATTCGGGCTGGCTTTGAAAGCCAACAACAAGCGATTGCCAACCACGACTTAGAACTGTTCAAGACCACCCTCTCTGCCAGCCAACCCGGCTGGACAAACACACAAATACAGTTATTTGAAGCAGGGCTTTTGGCTGATCCCGGATCGCCACATCTGGTATCCCGCAATCAACCCCAAATTGTAGATATTACGCTCGTGCCGGAGTTAATCGAAGCTGAAGTCAAGGTTGAAACAGAATTCACATCCCCCCTATTACCTATAAATCCTGGTGACTCTTTCATTCTACAAAAAACGCTTGTATTTCGGCAAGGCAGCCAACGCTGGTTGTACTCGCCGCCACGCGCATCG
>CAYGMR010000743.1:0-2067 GCA_964350725.1 uncultured Ardenticatenaceae bacterium
AAAACCATGTATGAATCACCCGATTTAGATGATGTTGCCATTGATCATACGGATAAAGGGAAAATTTTAATTCAGGATGCCGAAGGAAATGAAGTCATTCAGTTGAGTGTCGGAAGTCTCGATCGGGGTGAGGAAAGTTTTAAGTTTAGCCCGTCAGATAGATATTTAGCAATTGAGAGTTGTCTGCGAATCGATATGTACGGTTGTCAACAAAGAGAGGTTCTAATTTGGGATTTCATTGAACAAGATTTGACGGCCTTGGATTTCAACGGGTTCTTATGGACGAAAGGTTTCAGTCAGGATGAACGGCGGTTTATTGCCGGTGGGGGCGACAATATCGCAAGATTATGGTCAACTGAAGGTGTACTTTTGAGAGAATTTACAGGACATACGGATGGTGAAGGGGTTTCAACCTATTTGAGTCATGATGGCTCTCGTCTTTTGACAATTGATCAATACGGTCGTTCAAGGCTATGGCACGTTTGGACGGATATTGAAGAGATGATTACTGAAGCAAAATCACGTGCTGCACGGCCGTTTACTTCCACCGAATGTTCGCAGTATTTGAATGGTGAAAACTGCGCTCCAGAATGATAAAACATAGATTCATACCGAATTTTGTTTGCGGATGGATTATAGGCCATTTGGCGTATACAAACGTGCCAAAACAGCCTATAACGCTTTGGATATAACCTATATATAATAAAAAAGGTTAATTTTTCTGGAACTTGAGGGCTGAGTCTGTCGAAGACACCTCCACCTTCAACAGACTCAGGTACCCTCAAAAGGCTTAACCTTCAACTCCATGATCACTAAAAAATGTAATAAAACTAAAAAGGGTGTTTAACATATGCACGGGGCGCGTTTCACAGAATATAAGATCTCGGGCGCTGAAGGATTGATAGATTATTATTATCTGGAAGGCGTCCTCCACATCATGTACGTTGACCGGTTAAACGCCATTGCCCTGCATGGCACCAATTGGCATGATCGTTTTGACTTCAAACACAGTATTTTTCCATGAACAGACATCGACAATATCTTTTTCTAACAATTGCGCTGTTAGCGGTGATACTGCTGCTTGGGTTTACTCTTTTGCCGCCATTGGTCCAAGCATTACCCGGTGAAATGCGCGTGCGTTTGGCGCGTGTACCCTTGGGGGAATCATTGTTGCAAGTAGGCACAACAGCGCTCCCCACAGCTTTGCCTGTTCCGGCGAATGCAATGGCTCAGGTTACTGTTTCTATTCCGACCATCGCATCGACACCAGCGGAACCAACAGCAACGCCTGAACAGAGCGCGGCCGAAGTGGCCGTGCCAACTCAACCCGCCGTTGAGATAGCGCCTGATGTAACGGCCGTATCCACCAAACCACCAACAGAAGTGCCTCCTCCAACCCACACGCCCACCCCCATCCCGCTGCCCACACAAGTGCGCATCGCAGGCGTAGAAATTATACCGCAGGGCTTTAACAACTGCGGTCCAGCAAATCTGACCATCAATCTCAACTTCTATGCTGATCCCACAACACAAACCGACGCCGCGGCTTTTCTCAAGCCCAACCGCGAAGATCGCAATGTCAGCCCCTGGCAGATGGTGGATTACGTGAATGAGCAAACCGATTTGCGAGCCTTCTTTGGCAGTGGCGGCGATATGCAGCTGCTCAAACGTTTAATGGCAGCCGGGTTCCCTGTCGTTATCGAAAAGGGCTATGAACTCCCCAGTCAAGGGTGGTTGGGCCACTACCTGACCTTGTTTGGTTATAATGACGAGACACAAGAAACGGTCAGTATGGACACCAACCTCGGCCCTTGGGATGGCAGCGGCCGTTACGATAGTTATGCTGACATTGAAAAATATTGGCGCCAGTTCAATTACAACTTCTTTGTCGTCTATCCACCAGCTAAAGAGCAAGAAGTTTTCGCTATTTTAGGGCCGGAACTGTTGGACAACGGCACTATGTGGCAGCAGGCTGCCCAAAAAGCACAGAATGCCATTGAGCATAATCCAGATGATGCCTTTGCCTGGTTTAATCTGGGCACAAGTCTGACCCGTTTAGGTGAACAC
>CAYGMR010000744.1:0-2063 GCA_964350725.1 uncultured Ardenticatenaceae bacterium
CTATGTACGATCAATTTGGCTACTTCAGCGACCCCTACCATCAGCGTAAAATTTGCCTGCTTTCCGCCACGCCCACCGCTTATGTACGTGATTACCTGACGAATATATTTGGCGACCGCTGGACATTGATCGCCCCGGACAATGAACCCCTGGCAAGCGCTGATTTCCCCACAATGCCCTCGCTGGCACCTCTAATCTTGACCCTGATACCCGGCGAGTTGAACGAATGGGCGGGGCAAAACGGCAAACAGCTTGTCACCTGGCTGGCTGAGGGGCAAGACGGGGCGATGATTAGCAGCAGCTTGTGGCGTGTCAATGCGGCGCGGCAAGCCCTGCTGCCTTTCATCTCGGATCAACAAATGCGGCGCATCACCGGCCCGGAACCGGCTGAATCACGACAATCTGCCACCAAAGCGCCTCTGATCCTTGCCAGCCCTACTGTAGATATCGGCTATAACTTTGCCAAAGCCAACAAGTCCCGACAAAACATAGATTTTCTGATTTGCAATGCTCGTTTTGGCGATGGCTTGTTGCAGCGCATGGGTCGCGCGGGTCGTGTGTTGGGTAAACCACAAACCAACCAATTTAGCCGCGCTATTGCCATTTTGCCCGATGCCGCCATTGAAAGTCTGAAAAGGCTGGATGGGCAAACGATGCCGCGTGCTGCATTTAATCAGGCCATTAATGCCTGTGACACTTTGCCAGAAAAACACAGATTGACGCAGTACATCAATTCCCATGCCATTACTGAATGCTTCTATCCCATCTTCAAGATGGGAGCAACTGTGCCGCCTGATTACCATGATGAGCTAGAAAAGCTATTTCTACGGGTACGCGATCTGTTTGCACCGCGCAACCAGCAGACATACAAAGGACTCAAGGGGTATTATTTCAAATATCAAAAGCGACAGAGTTGGCTAAACCAAACGAAAAAGCGGATTCCATATAATCAGGAAACGGCCGTTCACGTTCAGGACTGGCTCAAATGGTTACATAATACTCAATATGACTTCAACGATATTCAATGCCAACTAGCAGACGCACTCGAAGACGAAGAACAGCAGCAAGCCCTCCGCGCCTTCGTCACCAGCCAGCTCACCATCACCAAAGCGTTGTTCAACTTCCGCGACTCTTTTCAAGGGCCAACGGCCGTTATCCACGACCCCCATCATCAACTTTCCAGCGAAACCATCAACAGCTACGACCTGTTCCATTTACTGCGCCATTATCAGCTTTCACCTCAATTCACCAAAGCGCAGTTCATCCGCGAATGTGGCGCCACCGCGTTAGAAGGTGATTTCTATTTTCAAATCAAAGGGTGGCGCAAAGAAAAAATATCTCTCGCCTATCGTTATCAAAGTCCAGAAGATCGTCAGGAATTTGAAGAAAGGTGGTGCGGTCGTCCGGTAGGGTTGACCGGCCTCAAAATTCAGGCCAAACAGCAAGGCAATCCGGTGCAAGGTCTGTTAGATAAAGAAATTGTCAACGCCCTCGCCGAATCCTGCCTACCAGTCATGATTATTTCTCCCGACGACACTGGCGCGGCCATTGCTCATTTGCGCGGCACGGCCGTTTGGTCACAACCCCTATCATTTTCTTCGGCAAAGATGCTTTCTTTGCCCATGCGGAACTACGCAGCCATTTTTATCGAAAACAACGGCAGCAATCTGAAGCCATTATCATTTAAGGAGCATCATATGACCAACACATCCCCCGATCTCTACGCCCTCATCATCCGCCTAATCGCCGTGCGCAACGGCCGTTTACGTGCCACGCAAGGCCATCTCGCCCACGCCGCCTTTCTCAACATCCTGCAGCAAGTTGACCCACAAATCTCCCAAGCCATCCATGATATCAACGGCCGTAAACCCTTCACCATTTCACCGCTTGCTGGCTTCGGCAAACCCCATAAAGGTCAAATCCAAATCAAAGCGGGGCAAGAAGGCTGGCTGCGCGTGACATTACTCGACCCGCTGCTATTCCAAACCTTCATTCGTTATTTCTTGTCGGGCAGCAATCGACCCACTATCCAACTCGAAAATCATACCTTCCACATCAGCGAA
>CAYGMR010000745.1:0-2055 GCA_964350725.1 uncultured Ardenticatenaceae bacterium
CAATTGACAAAATTGATTGGGAAATTAGCATAACCGGTTAAGGGTATATATTGAATTTGTTCCCCACCCATTTCTTCTTCCTGAATATAACTGGTGTTGCCAGCACGCGAACGCGGTAAAAAACAATCCTGACCATCACACGCATTTTGATAGGTGCCAAGACGATTCAAAAAACTAGCATATTGAGCAGCACTTACCTCATATTTGTCCATGTAAAATGCTTTTAAGCTGACTTTTTGTTGCGGAAATTCGTCGGCAGCCGCAATAAAATCCCCTTCAACAGACCCCATCAAAAAAGTTCCTCTGGGAATATATAACATCGGCATGGCATCAATTTCACGTGTAATAACAGGTGCTGGGCTCTCGATATTGATCGGTTTATCGTCGGAGAACGGGGTTGAGGTTTTTTGTACAACGGGCGTTTGCACAACGGCCGTTTCCATTTCTAAACTGCCACCAGAAAACAGTTGTGCGGTTGGAACTGGAGAACTGGATATTTCTATATCGGCCACCACCACCGTAGGTTTCTTGTTTTCTACAATTGCTGGCTGAGTTGCTGTACTCAACTCAGGTTGTGCTGGGCGCATCAACCCATAAAATAGAGTCAGAGGCACAAAAATGATTAACAGCAAAACAAATGACCAGCGCAGCAAATGGCTATTGCTATGCCTAACTTCATCTGGCTCTTGAGTGGGGGAGAGGGTAAAGGGAGTTACGGCCGTTGCCAAGTCAGACTCCGCTTGCCTACGATAGACAGCAACCACATCCGCAACCGTTAACTGCTGCCACTGTTCAGCAGCCGATTGGTTAACCAAAGCATGACGCAGCTGTTGCAATGCTGCCGGTTGTCCGGCAGTGAGACCTTGCACATATGTACCCACAGCATCTGGCACACGCCATTTTGCATTTGCGGCTAAAAAAACACCGCAAAGTTCATTATCCAGCGCACCAACAACATAGCTGTTTGCATCTTCCAATAGGGGCGCCAAAATAGGGGGCAGAGATTCAGGCGGTTTTTCAAGGGCAACAATGGTGCCCATCATGGGATCATGGAAAAATCGGACCAACTGCTTGAGTAGATCCGAACCCGTCCCTGATTTACTCTTAGCCAATGTCGCCAACTGTTTCCAGAGTTTCTCCATATTATCAAACAAAAACAAAGGTATACGGCCGTTGCTCTGTGCCAATAGCGGTTCTGTGAAATAGGTCTGAAAGGCAGTCAATGGGGTAGTAATAAATGGTTGTTTTGGCAAAGGAGGCAGTTCAACCGTGTGCGCTTGGCAAGCGACCTTACCGCGGTTGGCAATATCCCACCACAAACGGCTCAAACCGCCATTTGTGAACTGTGCCAAGTCAATAAAAATCGGTAAATAGGCATCGCCCAGACGACCGGCTGCGATCTGTTTCAAAACGGCCGTTTTTCCAAACCCTTTTTCTCCAAACAACACCAGCGGGCTCTCAAGATTAACACGCAAATCCATTTGCACAGCCGAAAACAACGTCTCTCTGCCACAGAAGAAACGGCCGTTGTTTTTATTCCCATTTGATAGGGGCGCTAAAGATTTAAGTTCCTCTCTCATATTATCCAGTTAGATTTTACCACCGCGTGAATGTTAGCTACAATCAGATATACAAATTGTATAACACAATCATAACAGTTACCCTTTCGGAAAGAATCTTATGCGCCAAATTTGGATTACCAAAGCAGGTAAACCCGAAGTCTTACAAATCAAAGAAGCCGCCCACCCCATTCCAGGTAGTGGTGAAGTGCGCATCAACGTCGAGACAGTCGGCATCAATTTTGCAGACATCTTGGGCCGCATAGGCATGTATCCAGATGCGCCAGGGATACCCTATGTGCCGGGTTACGAGATTGCTGGCACAGTTGCGCTGGTTGGGCAAGGTGTGACCGGGATAAAAGAAGGGGATAAGGTTTTTGCATTAACGCATTTTGGTGGCTACAGTGATGTTGTTTGTGTGCCGTACAAACAAGTTTTCCAGCGTCTGGATTGGATGAACGCCCAAGATGGTGCCGCCCTGCCAGTCAATTACCTG
>CAYGMR010000746.1:0-2052 GCA_964350725.1 uncultured Ardenticatenaceae bacterium
CATTGGGTCGGGGCGAGACGATTGGGAATTACGTTTGTTACGCGGTTGGTATTATCTCCCAATCGTCTCGCCCGCGTAATGACCATCGCCAACCCTGGCGTATTGACGGTCGCCGTTGTGGGCGAGATCGGCGGGAGAAAAAATGTTTCTACAGGGCAAATATCAACCCCGCCGATCCTGCCCCTACCGATTGTGTTGGGGATTTGATGGAGGGTTTTATGAAATATGATGGGGAGAGACGGCAGCGGCGATCGATTCGATTGCCTGATTGGGATTATACAAGTCCGGCGATTTATTTTGTGACCTTTTGCACGTTTCGGCGCGAATGTTTGTTTGAGAACCAAACATATTATGAAATTGCTGCCAATGCCATCCGACGTATTCCAGAACAGAAACATGCCCAACATGTTGAATTAGGTGCCTGGGTCGTGATGCCCAATCATGTGCATGTGATTTTGAATTTCATTGATTATCCTGCACAGAAAGTGCCGATTGCTACAAGCGAAGGTTTACAAAATGCACCAGCGGGTTCATTGGGGGTGGTTGTGGGACGCTATAAAACGGCCGTTACCGCGCCCATCAACCATTTACGGCATGCAAAAGGAACGGCCGTTTGGCAGCGTGGCTATTACGAACGTATCATCCGCAATGAACGCGAATATTATGCGGTTCAAAAATATATTGTTGAAAACCCTGCCCGTTGGGCAGAAGATCGGGATAATCTCGATAGTCTATTTGAAAAAATGACCTACCACCGCTAACAAATCATAAAACCTAAATTGCTACCTTTTTATAAATCGCGAAAGGAAATTTTCATGGTAACGTCAGCAGATAAAACACAACCACCCATACCATTATGGACAGTTCGTTTGGAGCAGCCTGCCAAACAAACGCCGATTATGGTCGATAACTGCCTTTTTGTGGCCACACAATCTGCTAATCGTGGCGCGCGGCATATTGACTGCTCTGCCCTTGCCAGAACTGCCTGTTGTCCATCCCGCAACTTTGGTTGATTTAGAACCAGAGCTGCCGGCCGCAGAAAACGTGGCAGAACACCCGCAAACAAGCGCACAAAAATAGTTAGCAAACGGCGACATAGAAAAAGCAGCGCTGGCGTTTGAAGATGCGGCGGCCTGGCAGGAGGCAGCGCGCTTATGGCAGCAGTTAGATCGGTATGGCAGGCGGGCGGATGCCTTAGAACAGTATGCCTGGCAACTGGAAGATGAGTCAGTGGATGCTGAAGAAAAGGGTGCCGCCTGGGCACAAGCGGGGCGCGCCCATGCCGAACTAGGCCAAAAAGAGGCGCGGTTGCGCTGCGAACGCGAAGCCGCACGCCATTGCCGCCAAGCGATTCTCTCCATTGAAATTAAGCCAGAGCCGCTGCGGCTAAATGCGTGGTCGAAACTGGATTTTAGCATTCACAATGACGGCTTTGGCGCGGCTCTGCACGTTATTGTGAAGGTGGTTGATGATCGCTTTGAAGGTCAGGCGAAGCATACACAAACGATGACGACCATTTTACCCAAGCGCAGTTATACTCATTGGCTGGATATTTTGCCCAAGGCGGTGGGCGGCCAGGTGCCAATGCGCTTGGCGATTGAGTATGGTGACAGAGTTGGCAATGTCCACCGGCTAGAACGGCGCTTTTATTTGACCGTAATGGGTAAAGACGAGACCTCAAGCAGTCAATTTGTTTTGGGTGACAGCCAATCTTTTGCGCGTCTGCAAGCCTCAGATGGGCGCGATTTGGCTGTTTTACGCCAGAAAATGATCAACGCCTTCAGCAAAGAGGAACTATATAATGTGTTGTTTGATTTTGGTTTGCGTGCCGACGATTTTGGGGATCGACTAAGTACGATTGCGCGTGAATTGATCACTTATGCTGTGCAGACAGACCAACTGGATGAATTGGTAAACATCTGTCGTCAGCGGCATCCGTATGTGGATTGGTAGCAGTTGAGGTTTTTTGCCACGGATGTTCACAGATTTTCACGGATTTTTGGCGTGGTTCAGAGTCTGCATAATTTGCTTTACAATTGGAGACTACAGCGA
>CAYGMR010000747.1:0-2049 GCA_964350725.1 uncultured Ardenticatenaceae bacterium
TCGTGCGCCTTTTCCTGATGACGCTGTTGGTTTGGGTGGGCAGCAAAATAAGCCACACCAGTGAAGGCCAGCCCACCCGCATCGTCTTCTGGTTGGCAATCGTGATCGCAGCCATTCTTTTCGGATTAGGTCATTTGCCGGTCACAGCCGCGCTCGGGGTGCCATTAAATAATCTGATCGTCACCCGCGCCATTCTGTTAAACGGGATTCCTGGTGTTATATTTGGTTGGCTCTATTGGAAACATGGGTTGGAAAGTGCGATGGTGGCTCATTTTTCGGCCGATATCGTACTCCACGTGATTGCCCCTTTATTTTGAGCTGGACCCATCTATCTCAGGCCAAACGTGCCGCTGCAAAGGCCAACTCACTCAACGTGGGGTGAGCCGCATAGAGTGCGGCAAAATCTTGCACCGGCATGCCCACATGGATGGCAACCATGACAGGCGCCAATATGTCAGCCGCATGAAGACCAACGGCCGTTCCACCAGTTAAAGCGCCGCTCCCCTCTTCATAAGCCAATTTCACAAACGCCGCTCCCGGCGAAAACAAATGTCCTTTCAGGCTGGCACGATAACCCACCTGCACAGTCTCAATGCCATCGCCACGGAGTTGCCCAACTTGCGCCACTTGCGGCTCCGAATACACAGCCGCAATCACCGTGCTTTCGCTGAACGGTTTGGATGTTTGCCCCGCCGCTTGTTGTCCCGCCGCACGTGCCTGTGCCATGGCCCGATTGGCAATCATCGGCTCACCCTTTGCATCACCAACCACGTAAATATGGGCGGGCAAATCAGTCCCGGGTGCTTCCAAATTCAGGCCAAGTACATCTGGTTTACGCCCAATTGCCAGGAACGCCTTCGCCGCCAAATAATTTCTGCCGTTCGTGGTAACCACAGACACGCCCTCTGCCACCTGATCGATACGCTCGGCAGCGTGACCCGCAACAAGGCGCACCCCCTGCGCCACCAATTCATCTGTCAACAGTTGCACAGCATCTCGGTCAAACTCAGGCAAAACACCAGATTGGTTGACGATCCAGGTCGTATCTACGCCCAAGCGGTTGAACAGATAAACAAACTCGGTGCCTGTCACCCCGCCACCAACCACCACAATACTCTCTGGTAAAGTATCTAAGGCGCTGGCAAAACGAGGTGCGAGAATATTTTTGCCATTTGGTCTCATCGTCGGCGGGAAAACGGGTACTGACCCAGTAGCGATGATGAAGGCGTCGGCGGTTAGCGTACTTTCCCCGTCATCATTGCTAATGGTGACGGTGTAATGGTCTGGGAAAACGGCCGTTCCCAAGACAATTTCCACGCCCAATCCTTCCAATTCCGCCCGCTGCTGCCCATTCCAGCTCTCCTTGACGGTTTTGATTTGCGCCACAACGGCTGCCGGGTCTACCCAAGCGGTCTCGTTGTCAACGGCCGTTAACCATACCTTGCTCGGCAGCAAACTGTGCCAGCCAGCACGGCCACCAAGCGGCGCATTGCTCACCACCGTCACCGCAGCACCAGCCTTTGCCGCCGCTTTTGCTGCTTCAATCCCGGCCGGACCACCACCAATCACTACAATCGTTTTTGTCATGCCTACTCCCTTTTCTCCGTGCATCTCTGTGCATTCTCCATGGTTCTTAGTGTCACTGTCTTATCGGATATAGATGTCAATTCAACGCCTAGTATAACCAATCTATCAGTAAAGAGGGTAAGGATCATGTAATCGAGAGGGTGGCAACAAAATGTGCGGCACAAATCGCCCCCTCATTTTTTATGGTACCAAATTCTGCATTTACTTACGGGGCATAATGATCCATAACAGTAAATAGGGTAACACACCCGGCAATCCACCGGGGAGTAAGAGGATCAAGAACAACAAGCGGAACCAGATGGGGTTAATGCCAAAGAAAGCCCCTAAGCCCCCACAAACACCCGCAAATATCCCATTTTGCCGCCGTAATCGTTTTTCTTTTGTTACCTGTGTCATCGTCATTATTCTCCTTATTAACGGTTAATTTTCTTTCGTTTCATATGCCATTACGCAGGAAAATAT
>CAYGMR010000748.1:0-2041 GCA_964350725.1 uncultured Ardenticatenaceae bacterium
CTATCGGGTTCCCAGACAAAGCGACCGGGCGGGTTCACGCCCATCATTGCCGAACGAACGATGTGGGTGGGATGTTGATTGGCATAAAGTTGTGCCACACGTGTGCCATAGCTGGCACTGAGCAAGTGGATACGCTCGTAGCCAAGCCTATCTCGTGCCACCTCCATATCGCCAATCACTTCCTGAATGGAGTAGCCATCTAAATCGACTCCCTCGCCTTGCAGCCGTGCGGCGCATTGGCGCATGGCCGCCGACATGCCAGCCTGCGATTGTTCATTTAATACATCAACCCCATCCCCCTTGATGGCTCGTGCGACTTCTGGACAATCTAACACGGTGGAACCATCCACGCCGCGATAGCCGACCATCACAAAATCATTATTGGCAAAAATGGCTGGAAACGGTTCAATGTGCATATTGCTGCTCCCTGGCCCACCTCCTAAAAAGAAGATTGGTTCAGCAGGGTTTTCTGATGTGGCCCGAATACGGGTGATGGGCAGAGCGATGAGGCGAGAGTCTGTCTTTTCCCTGTTTTCACGAACGATGACTGTGCCGCAATCGGCAGCGTATGTGCCAGATTCAAATTCGACGATGCAGGGTTCGACTGTCAGATCGCCTGCTTGGGCGTTGTTAGGGACGCTAACGGCCGTTTCTCTCCCACCAAAATAGCTGATGGAAACGGCCGTTAATGCAGCAATAAGAAGCACGAAAACGCCTAATGCAATACCCGCACCAAGTTTGTCGTTGCTAGATTTTTCATTCTTTTTATTATTTGAATTTGAAGTCATCTATTTCTCCTTTGATTTCTATAAATTGTTGCAAGCGGTCAGCAACCAGTCGGTCAAACAAAACGAAGACGCTCTGTTTACGTTTCATTTTTATTTTTCTCCACCGCAGTTTGCCCCAGTTGCACCTGTTGCTGTGCATACGCATTCAGGATTTCCATCTCCTGCCGATAAACAATGTGCATAAAAAATGGCGTCGTCACCCGATCAATTACCCCTTTCAAGCCGGGCTGCGGCTGCCAGACCGTTTCAAAAGTCACCTGAGATTCGGTTGTACTGATGGGTTTGACGGTAAACGTTGTCACCAAACCCGTATTTTCATCCTGTTCCATCAATACAGAACCCGGTTCTGGTTCCGTAACAGCCATATGCATCTGAGTTTCATCACCAAATGATTTGGCGTAAAGTGTAAACCGCGTACCTGCACCAACACCCCCTTCGACAACATCGAGTTTGGGGAAAAATTTTGGCGGCAGGATGTTGCGATGATGGTTGTAATCAGCCAGAATATTGTAGACGACAGCGGCTGGGGCTTCTATTTTCTTTGATTCAATCACAGTTATTTTTGACATGAATTTGTTCTCCAATTTTTTT
Organism: uncultured Ardenticatenaceae bacterium; assembly: GCA_964350725.1. Classification (GTDB taxonomy): domain Bacteria; phylum Chloroflexota; class Anaerolineae; order Promineifilales; family Promineifilaceae; genus JAACFF01. Next base: position 1,380 of record CAYGMR010000748.1, read on the forward strand.
GTTTCGTTTGATAAAGATATGGGTATTATTGGGAAACGGCCGTTCCCCCTTATAGCAAGGAATTGCAGTAAATAAAGCGCACTCAGGATACAAAATTTTCATTGAGTTAGTCCCGTCCTGGCGTGTTTGCAATGAGTTCGACTAACTTTTCCCGGTTCAGGTTGGAGCCATTGGCGGTAATCACAATGACCAGATGCCCGTCGGGGTAGAGACGCATGACGGTGGCAAAGCCGGGGCCGCCGCGATGCTGCGCCCAGCTACGGCCGTTTTGCACCCCGAAATCTGCCCAGCCCAACGGCCGTTCCGCCCCATCTGGTCGCATCAAAGCCAACGACTACGATGATTGAGAGGATAACGATGAGTGCTTTTTTCATGATGAAGTTCCTTTTTTCTGGTATCGGAGCGGTGTGCGGCCGGCTGCTTGATGTAACTTGATTCGAATAAGGATAACGCCAATGCTGATAATGATGATGGTGGTAACGGCCGTTATCGGGGCAGAAAAACTATGCCAGCCACCGGGAATGCGGCTGGTCACTTCGGCGGCCGTGGCGGCAATTAAGCCCACGTAAGCGCCACTGATGCACGCGCCGTGTAGTTCCAGCCAGCGTCCTTTGGGACGCCGCGTCAATACTGGCACCATGCCTGCCAGCAAGGTAATCAGG
>CAYGMR010000749.1:0-2035 GCA_964350725.1 uncultured Ardenticatenaceae bacterium
ACGAGGCTACAAGTTTACTCTAGAAATCTCTGGAAGCAAAGTCTAAGTTAATTAACGTAACTATTGTGCAATCAGAGCCAAAATGGCTCAAAAATGCGAAAAATGAATACCTTTGAAAAGCGGTAGGGGCAATTGAATGACCCCATCGCCAAATCGCAGGGAGCAGCCTGCGTAACAACTCTGCTCAGTGAACGTTAAAAACCAAACATCACCTTGCCTTTTCACCCAGGCCGACGTATGGGCAGCCACTCGAACCATTTGCTTGACCGATGGGATTGAAAATGGTGTTGGTTGCATTTTATCGGTTAACCACTCGGCTGCGAGCCGGACGAAATTGGCGGCAAAACAGGCCATATACTCTTGTAAAAGTAACGCTTCCGGTGACCGCACCTTCAAATGATGCATCTGGAAGACGTTCTTGCCCTCTTTGATACCGGCTTCAATCGTTTGCCGACCATTGTAAGTATGAAACCAACCTGGCAGGTCGGCGACAACGTCGGCTTGACCATAGTGGAGCAGTGTCGCCCGCTGGACGGTGTCGCCAGTATGGTAGTGGAGCAAAGCAACATCGAGTGGATAAGCGAAATAACCATCAACTGTTGTCTTGCTCCAGGCGGTCATGTTGGCATTGCCGCCGACGCGACGCCAATCCGTTTCCTCTGTCACGTTGGTGCTGAGGGCATCGCGCACCTTGGGGAAGCGACCCCGTGTGTAAACATCGTAGCCCATTTCAATCAGCCAGTAGAGATTCTCATGGCTGGTAAAGCCGCCATCGAGCCGAAACGTGGCCCGAATCGGATTAGGATTGGCCGCATTATCCGCTTCAAACTGCTGATAACGGGTTTGCAACAGGTCAACCTCGGTTTCAATTGCCTCATATTCTGCTTCATGCCGAGCCAGTCGTCGCTGGGCAACACCTAACGCCTTTTCACAACGGGAATTCCGCTTGGTAAAGGTAGCGACTTTGCGTTGAGCACGTGTCAGTTGGCAGTGGGCCGTTTGCTGTCGGTTTTCCCGTTGGTACCAGGCTGTCAAAGTTTGTACTTCCTGTTCCCACTCCCGCAAAGACAAACGGGCATCATGCAATTTACCCGCGGCTTCCCGGTGTTTCTGGAAGCTATTTTCAACCGTAGCGCCGATTGCTTCCAGTTCGGCCTGAGCCCGAGCTAAGCGTTCACCCAACAGGTCGGTGCGCCGTTGTGGACGCCGTCCCGTCCGCTTTTCAGCTGCGACAACAAGTGCCTGGGTGCGTGTCATGCTGACCGTGTTACCTGGATGCAATTCATTAGCTAACCACAAGCGACCATACGTTGGGCTGTGCAGACTGACCAGTGCCGCCTGATACCCCAACTCAATGGCATCCCCCATGTGGCCAAAGGCTGTGTTGGGATAGCTGCTACTTGTGCTGGAGACAGGACGGCCGGTTAAATCGGCATCATAGACTAATTCGTCTGCTGTCTCCAGCGCCAGTGTTACTTCCCGGTCAATGTACGGCTGACTGATACTGTCCAGAGCTTCTGTCAGGGCAGTAACTTCTTCCGTTGTTAACCGGGACAAGGTACGACTGACGCCACTGTAATCGGCCCAAGCATCTCGTCCCCACGCTTCGGCCACAATTTGGTCTTGATCTAGTGGATGTGCCGAGCGGCTGATGTCTTGCAGATGCGGCAATCCGGCCAGCATGGCGACCAGGAATTCCAGCACTTTGGTTTGTGGCGTGTGGTCTCGCTTCTTTTGTTTTAGCTTGACCGCTTCGATGGTTTCAACCAAACCTATACGCCGGGCAAATATCCCCCAAATGACCAGCATGGCGTGTTGTGTCATCTGCGGTGGTGTTTCTGGTGATGTTTGTATATGACTCATGGCGACCTCGTTGTGAAATATCACTATGAGCTTGCCATTTTTGAGCAGTTTGTAAAGGTTCGACTTTTATTTTTGGCGATTTTTCATGAAATCGCTTCTGATTGTGCAAAACTTACGTTTAAGTCAAATTCCTTTTTGTGAATTACCGCGTGTAAAAACCGATTTGAAGTAT
>CAYGMR010000750.1:0-2034 GCA_964350725.1 uncultured Ardenticatenaceae bacterium
ATTGTAAACAATCACAAAGTCAGCCCCAGCTTGCTCAGCATTTAATACCTTCACGCCAAACTCGCAAGCACCGCGGCTGACTACTGCTGCATGGCCAGTAAAGGTATCGGCAGGCCAAGGATCGCAGCCTTCAAAGTTCGCGGGGTCAACACTTTCGGAGGCGATATAGGTAAAATCAGTCACATCACCTACCGGCAGCGATGCGCCAAACGAGGAAGACGCATATGATATATTTTGTAAATCGGCGGGAACTGGTTCTGGCGCGGTAACATTTAACCGCCCAGAAGCCAATGTGCCATCCGTGGTGGTGGCAGCGACATTGATATATTCAGGAGATGGGTGATCCCCTGAACCCTCACCAGGACCCGCGTTGCCTGCTGACATGCTGACAAATACGCCGGCGTTGTAGGTATTGATCAATGTCTGGTCAAGTGGGTCAAACTCACCGCCCACGCTGCCGGGCCCACCGCCCCAAGAGTTATTGACGACATCGGCACCGTCAACGACAACATCTTCTAAGGCGGCGATACCTTCGACGGTGTAGAAGGAACCATCATTTGTCACGCTGTTATAAAAGACGCGGTAACTCATTGCCCACGCCCCTGGCGCTACACCACTAACAGTCTCGGTAACACCCAGATATTCGGCAACAACCTGGTTACCAACGGCCGTTGAGCCGGTGTGCGTGCCATGGCTGGTGCCTTGTGTGCCCGGCCATGTATTTTCATCACCCACTGAGGGCGGGTCCCAAGCACGGAAGTAAGCGCGGGAGGCAATAATTTTGCCGGTGTTATTGGCCGGATCGCCAAGACCTGTGGCAGGCCAACCAGCGGGATAACTCCAGCCAGTGCCATCAAACATGGGCGCGGCATGGTGCAAACCGCCATCCACAGAGGCCACTTTGACACCCGCGCCAGCGTTTTCCATGCCACCGGCTTCACTCCAGATTGCCGGTGCATTAATCAGCGGCAAGCTGGCATACAAGTCTGGGTCATGTTTGAAGTCAAGGTAAACACCTTTCACACCATCCAAGTTAGACAAAATACGGCGTGCTTCATCTCGCGGCATGCTGCCGGGATCGACCGCCATGCCATTGTAAACAATCTGATAGGTGGCTTCGATGGTTTGTCCAGATTCATTGATATAGGTTGCTACTGAAGCTGAAGGCAGGGCTGCTGACATTGCTGAAACAAATCTGTTCTGTTCCGCTTTGAGCTGCGCGATATAGGCTTGGGCGTCAGCAGAATTTAGGTTTAAACGGCCGTTTGGCATGCGGCCTATTGTGGTCATCTCCGCCAAAGCAGGAGATTCTAATTGTACAATTAATCGATGGGAGGCAATGTCATTATTAGCCACTGTACCTGCACTGCCATTAACACCACTATCTATTGAAGCGGCACCGGCCAATGGCATCAGCATAACAAATAACGACACAAGAGAGACGACAAGGATCGCGACAAGCACGCGCCAATTTTTACTACCATTCTTAGTAAGCACAATATTCCTCCATACATGTTAACATGCTACTATTTGAATATCTTTGTCAAAAATAGTGTAAGCCTTTTGTCAATTACCTTACTGCCATAGGCGCCTCCTACTTTAGTATTCTTTTTTGTTTAGCCACGTGACCATGGGGGAGAGATTGCATTGTACATTGCGAGGATTATCAAATCTAACACACTCCACCACCTTGGCCTTTTTACAGCCATCACTCGGACGGATGATAACGAAATCTAGAAGAACTTTCTGAGTACTGTTGCCTTGTAAAGCAAAGGGGCAACAATTGCTCTTTATCGCAATTTAATTCAGTGTGTTTCAAATGGTTTAGGTAATTCACAAAAAGTGATTGACTTAAACCAATCGCGATTTTGTGAATTCCTGCAGGAAACTGTGATTTGATAAACAACCTATCTCAAAGGACTTATCGCGGTTTACCTAACACGCAGTGCCTAGCACGACTCGACGCTTTAAGTAAATGAAACACACCTGATTTAATTAAGGTACAGTATTGGAAAATGAATGAAAAAAGCTCTA
>CAYGMR010000751.1:0-2031 GCA_964350725.1 uncultured Ardenticatenaceae bacterium
GGCTGGATGGTTGCTGTTGGGATCGTATTACTGCGGCGTAAATAATAAAAACAAACCCGGACGGATGTGGGTGAGACCCATATCCGTCCGATCTGAACAAGATTTATTTCAAAAACATGCCAAGTTAAGGCGTTAAAGGACATTTGTTGGTCGGATTAGCAATCCGACTTACGCTTTGATGAGGTCTGCCAACTTATCAAACGCCTGGTTCCAGCCACCACCCGCACCTGAATCTGCCGGCACACCGGCATGGGTCATCACCATTTTTGTGCGTCCCCCAAGGTCCTCCAATAGCACAGTCACTTCAGTCGTCGCCGGGTATCCCTCAGGCATACCCATCGCTGCGGGCGAAACCAAATTGCCATTTTCATCCGCGGGACTTTCAGTGTAGGCAAGGCGATGAGTGGGAGATATTTCCGTATATTCGCCCGTCGTCCACATCTTCATGCTGCCATCAGGTGATGCCATACAAACCAAGCGCTTGCCGCCGACGCGCAATTCCATAGCGGCCACCGGTACACTGAACCCTTGTGGCCCGTACCACTGTTGGAAATGTGCGGGGTCTGTCCACATTTGCCAGATAAGGGCTTGGGGAGCATCAAACGTGCGTTCAATTACCACTGCATCTTTTATGTTATTCATTGTTATTCTCCTGAATAGTGAGTTGATTTATATAGTCGTCCATGCGGTCAAAGCGTTCCTCCCAAATATGGCGGTACTGCTCTGTCCAATTGGATATCTCTTTCAAGGGCGTCACGTCAATCGTACAAGGTCGGTATTGCGCTTTTTGCCCTTGGGAAATGAGACCGGCACGCTCCAATACTTTGATATGCTTAGAAATCGCTGGCAAGCTCATGTTAAACGGTTCGGCAAGTTCGTTAACGGTTGCTTCGCCTTCAGCTAAACGCGCTAAAATTGCCCGTCGCGTCGTGTTTGCCAGAGCCGCAAAGGTTTGGTTTAGTTTATCGTCTTCCGCACGCATGGTAGTAGATCACCTTATTTAACCAATCAGTTAATTAACCTACCGGTATAATACAGCCGATTATTCCACTTGTCAAGCAAATTGAACAACTTCGGTCACATACCATCATTACATCAAAACCGTACAGAAATGAGCGAAGTGACACATAAACCGGCCAATTTTCGAAAAACACAAGTTTTCGCAAGTAAAAAGAAAGATATTGACAGCTAAAACATAAAAATATATAATTTTGTACAATCAACGCTATTGGAAAAGTAAGCAAAAATGATCGGAAAACGGCAGCAAAAAATTCTTGAAACCCTCAGTCGCCAAACAACAGCATCTGTTGGTGAATTAAGTGATCAGTTTGGTGTATCGGCCGTTACCATTCGCACCGATCTTAACCAACTTGCTAAAGCAGGCCGTGTGGTGCGTACACACGGCGGTGCCCAGCTAGCAGGCGAACGCTTACGCCAAGAAACAAGTTTTGCCACGCGCCAACAGTTGTTTGCTGAGCAAAAAAGAGCCATCGGCCGTTTAGCTGCATCGCTCGTACAATCCAACGAATCGATTCTGTTAGATGCCTCTACAACGGCCGTTGCTGTCGGCCATGCCCTCAAAGAAATGCGTGAAACATATAATGTAACGGCTGTTACCACCGGCATCTGGACAGCACTCGAATTGCTGGGGGCACCGCATATCAATGTTGTTTTATGTGGTGGCCAGGTACGCAACACGACCGGTTCTATCGCTGGAAGTATCACCAATGAAACATTGGCAAAATTTCATTTTAGCAAAGCTTTTTTGGGTGCCTGGGGTATCACGCCTGAAAATGGGTTGACGGATAGTCCTTTAATGGAAGTTGAACTTAAAAAACTAGTCGTCAATAACAGCCAAGAAACCATCGCCGTCGTCGATAGCAGCAAATTTGGTCGGGTGGGTTTGGCATCATTTGCAACAATCGATCAAATCACTCGCATCGTTACAGATAATGATGCACCTTTAGAAAATATAAACTGGTTTATAAAATCAGGAATTGATATTTTGACTGCTGATTTGAATTTGTGAGA
>CAYGMR010000752.1:0-2025 GCA_964350725.1 uncultured Ardenticatenaceae bacterium
TGGTTTGTGACGATGCCGTACCAACGCGCTTTTCTTATCTGAATATGGCCGATAGCGTGCAATCCCAACCCGACCCCAATATTGCCTATGATTTACTCATTGCTGTAGATTGTGGTGATGCAAGCCGTATGGGTAAGGCGTATGCACGGTATCCCAACCCGAAACCATTTATCATTAATATTGATCATCATGTCACAAACACACATTTTGGCGACCTTAATTTGGTGGTAGGAACGGCCACTTCCACAACTGAAATCCTTTACGGCTTGTTTAATGAGTGGGAGTTAGATATATCTCCTGGGTTAGCTACCAGTTTGCTCACAGGATTAGTGACAGATACATTGGGTTTTCGTACGGATGGTGTCACGGCCGTTACCTTACGCGCTGCGGCTGACCTCGTCGAGGCAGGTGCTGATTTAAACAAGATCACGATGCGTGCATTAAATGTACGCGCCTTCAAAACAATTCGTATGTGGCATGCGGGCATGAGCCACATGCAGATGGACAACGGTTTGCTCTGGACGAGTATCAATAATGCCGAACGTCATGCGCTAGAGTTTCGCGGCAACAGCAGCCAGGGTTTGGTAAATATCTTGGCTGATGTAGAAGAAGCGTCCATGGGCGCGGTTTTGATGGAAATGGATGATGGCTCTGTGAAAGTTGGTTTGCGCTGTCGTCCGCCTTTTGATGTCTCAGAAGTTGCAGTTAGTCTGGGTGGCGGTGGTCATAAATTGGCATCAGGTTGTACGTTGGATGGGCCCTTGGAAGAAGCCGAGAAGCTGCTTGTGGATCGTTGTAAAGCGGCCATTCAACGGCAGGGTTCTTAATAGGTGCCCAGCGAATAAATTCACAGGCAACAAATACCAAGCCGACCTCCGTCGGCTAACTGCCAGACCATGAAGATGGTCTTTGTTCTTGTAGGCGCGGTTTCAACCGCTGGCATTATCCAAAAATCATGACCCAAGCAACCCCAATCGGCATCCTAAATATCGATAAACCTGGTGGCATGACATCACATGATGTTGTTAACCGCGTACGGCGCATTGTTGGTATTCGTCGTGTGGGCCATGCTGGTACTTTGGATCCATTGGCGACCGGGGTGCTGCTGGTGGGCGTGGGACAGGCGACAAGGCTGATAGAATATTTGGTAGGTCAGCCAAAAACATACGTGACAACGATACACCTGGGACAAACAACCGATACCTATGATGCAGATGGGGAAGTTGTGGCCGAACGGCCGTTTCTCGGTACCCAAGCAGATATCGAAAACGCACTGTCTGCTTTTTGCGGTGACATTCAACAACAACCACCGATGTACTCGGCCATCAAGCGGAACGGACAACCCCTGTATAAATTGGCGCGGCAAGGTGTAGAAGTCGAACGGCCGTTGCGTGATGTCACCATTTACAAGCTCGCACTGTTAAATTGGCAGCCACCTTATTTAGAATTAAGTGTAACTTGCTCGGCTGGCACCTACATTCGTTCAATTGCCCACGATCTGGGTGAACAGTTAGGCTGTGGCGGCCATGTTTCAACTTTACGACGTACCGAAATCGGTGTGTTTACAACAGCCACTGGCGTTGCTTTAACTGCTTTGAACAGCGATAATTGGACGCAGTTTTTATTACCATTGGATACGGCCGTTCACCATTTACCACAATTGCACACAACGGCCGTTGCCGCTCAAGATTTACAAAACGGGAAATGGCTGCCGCGCCAAGCAGACCATCCGCAAGTACCGCTTGTGCGTGTTTATAATCCCGATGGCGCATTCATTGGCATTGTGGCCGCGCATGAAGATGTGTGGCGGCCACGCAAAATGTTTTTGCAAACGAACAACAACTGACATACATTTGCCCCATGACACAAACATATACCCACGTCAACCATTTGACCGAAGTAACCCCACAACAACCAACCTATTTGGCCATTGGCTCATTTGATGGTGTTCATCGCGGACATCAAGCTATCCTGAGCCAATTGGTCACTGCAGCTAAGAGAGATGGTGCACGGGCCGCTGTGTTG
>CAYGMR010000753.1:0-2021 GCA_964350725.1 uncultured Ardenticatenaceae bacterium
CTGATGTAGCCCGTTTGGTCAGCAATCCGGCACTCAAATTTGATGAACCAGTTGCAGAATCTCCTGATAATGGACAACGTGCTGTTGCTGCTGTTGAATGGGGTGTCGCCAAAATCAACGCCGATGATGTGTGGGCATTGGGTTATACGGGGCAAGGTGTGATAGTTGCCGGTCAAGACACAGGCTATATGTGGGATCATGCGGCGCTAAAAGCTAATTATTACGGGTGGAATGGTTTAACCGCCGATCACAATTTCAACTGGCATGATGCCATTCACACCATAAACAGCAATAACAGCGGCTCAAATCCGTGTGGATTAAATTCAATTGTGCCGTGCGATGATCATGGGCATGGCACACACACGATGGGCACAATCAGTGGCGATGATGGTGGCACAAATCAAATCGGTGTGGCACCAGGTGCTGAATGGATCGCTTGTCGTAATATGGAACGCGGCTGGGGCACGCCCACGACTTATGCCGAATGTTTGCAATGGTTTATTGCTCCCACAGACCTCAGCAACACCAATCCTGATCCCGCCAAAGCACCGCATGTGATTAATAATTCCTGGTCCTGCCCGACTTCTGAAGGCTGTACAGACCCGGCGATTTTACAAACGGCCGTTGAAAATGTACGCGCGGCTGGTATTTTCATGGCAGTGTCAGCCGGTAATTCTGGTTCTTCCTGCTCGACAATCAATACACCTGCCGCCATTTATGATGCGTCTTATTCGATTGGGGCGACGAGCAGCAATGATACTATTGCTAGTTTTAGCAGTCGTGGGCCGGTGCTGGTGGACAGCAGCGGCCGTTTCAAACCCGATGTGAGTGCGCCTGGTGTGAGTGTGCGTTCTAGCACGTATGATGGAGGCTATGGATTGAAGAGTGGCACCAGTATGGCAAGCCCACATGTGGCTGGGGCGGTTGCTTTACTCATTTCTGCCGATCCCTCCTTGGCCGGACAAATTGATAAGATCGAACAGGTTTTGCGCAATACGGCCGTTCCGCTGACCAGTACACAAACATGTGGTGGTTTACCTGGCACGCAAAGCCCTAACCATACATTTGGTTACGGCCGTATTGATGTGTTAGCTGCTGTGAACTATGTACTATCGCCGCCTGATGCGGTTGCCCCAGCGGTGGACATCGACCTGGATGCAGGCAATCCCGTATTAAATTGGGATTATGATCGCGCTAACTGCCAATTTGCTGTATATCGCAGTGATAATCTGCCCTACTTCACTCCCATGCCAGCTTTGCATCTAGCGACAATGTGGGGGGATACCACCTTTTTTGTGGATGATTCTGCACCAATGCCTGTTGGTGATCCGGCTGTCAATGCGAATTATCAGGTACAGGCGATTAATTGTGGGGTGGATACGGCCGTTTCTAATCCTGTTGGTGAGTTTGATTTTGCGATCTTCGCCCCCTAAATCTGCCGCAGATTAACACGGATTTGCATTGATTTTGCATTAAATCCATGGGCGCCTGTGTTAATCCGTGGCAAAAGTAAAGAATAATATGCCAAGATTAACAAGTATAACAACCCGCAAGGGCGACAAAGGCTTTACGCGCCTCAGCGGTGGTCAAGAAGTGCCAAAAGATGCGCTGCGTGTGTCTGCTTATGGCACTGTCGATGAATTAAATTCGCAAATAGGGGTCGCTCTAGCTGTGGGTTTGAGTCCACGATTGCAGGAAGTTTTGCCAAAGATTCAGAACGAGTTGTTTCATTTGGGGTCTGATCTCTCTTTCCGTGAAGCGGACAAAGAAAAATATGCCATTCCGCAAATTGAAGAGCGTCATGTCGATCAACTTGAAGCAATTGTTGATGAAATGAGCGCAGAATTGGGTCGTCTGGAAAATTTCATTTTACCGGGCGGCTCGCTGGGCGCGGCCCAATTGCATGTGGCCCGCACCGTTTGCCGGCGTGCAGAGCGCTGGGTGATCTCGGTAACACATACTGAAGCCGTTGGTCTTAATGTGATTCCATACCTCAATCGTTTGTCAGAGGTTTTGTTTAT
>CAYGMR010000754.1:0-2012 GCA_964350725.1 uncultured Ardenticatenaceae bacterium
GCCGGAAGAGAAAAATGTGGTTCGTCGGCTCATTACCGGAGCCACTACCGCGTACGGTCAAGTAAGTCTCCAGGGCAGCTATGGCCACATCCATCAAATAGACGGCACGTTCTTTGAGCCCCTTTCCTTCTCTAATAAGCAGCTGCCTATGCGCCAGATTCAGGTCTTCCAGGCGCAGTTCCTCGACTTCGCCTAAACGTAAACCGCCCTGCCACATGAGATAGAACACAGCTCTGTCCAACAAGGCGTTGCGTTGGCTTACCCTACTCTCTGCTTGCTGCACGCGCCGTTCGAGGTCGGCCCGCAGCAAGCCCACTTGTTCGTCGGTCAAAAAGCGGGGCAAGCTGTCGGCTTCTTTCAAGCCGTGGATACGCAGCAGCGCACGGGGCACGTTGTAATCGCGCTCTTGTAAAAAGTGGAGGGTGGCCTGAAAGCCGCGCAAATCCTGGTTGACCCCTTTGGGACTGTAACCGGCGGCCAGGCGTGTGTCGATGTAGGCAAAAACATGTTCGCGCTTGATATCGCTGATGGCTTGGATGGAGTAATGGGCAAAAAGCCAATGCCACAAACGGGTATGGCCACTCCAAAAGCGTGTGATCGCTTCTTTGAGACGTGCCGGACGCCAATTGCCCTGCCGCATATGCTGGTAATGGGTGATCTGCTCGACTAACCAGGTGGGCAGTCCCGCATGATAACGCGCTACATTCGGCTGCTTGAATGTTATGGGCTGTGGGTCTATGCCGCGTTCGGCTTGCAAAAAGCGACGCAGGCGTGCCAGTGCGTGCCGCCCCATAACCAGACCGCGTTGGCAAATTTGCTTGGCGCGTAAATAGTCCAGGGCGCGTTCCAGGTCACTGTCCAGGTCAAGTTGTGTGTGCGGCTGTAAATGGTAGCCGAGGGCATGACCAGCAACCGGCAGGTAGTAGGTCATGATGCAAGTGTGGCCGGCGCCATCAGCGATGAGCCAGTCCAGGTAGCGCTCGAAGAAAGCCACATTTTCTGGTGGCCAGGCGGCTGGTGGTTGGGGGTGTGGGTAGTCTGGCGGCAGTTTGGCTTTGCGTATGTTTTTGAGAACGGCCGTGTAATGGTCAGCGGCTGAGAGTTGAGGGATTTGCTCATGCATGGCTGTCCTCCTCAGTTGATGTTGCTTGCCAACCAGCCAATTGCTGGGCAGCGTTGTAATAATCTGCCTGCACTTTGCGGTCATTGGCAGCGATGTAAATCTGGGTTGTGGCTAACCAGGAATGACCTAATAATTTCTGAATGGTGGTGACGGGGACATCGGCGGTTACCAAATCGTTGGCAAACGTGTGGCGCAGTTGGTGAGCTGTCAGATGGACACCGGCAGCTTCACGATAACGCATGAGCCGCTTGTGAATGGCGGTAGTTGACATGCCAGCTAGTTGATAACTGAGGAAAACAGCGTCGCTCGCCGCTTGGGGACGTGCGGCGAGGTAACTTTGCACAGCCTGCCACGCTTGGTCTGACAAGTAGGCAATGCGCTCCTTGCTATTCTTGCCACTAACCAGCAAGCGTGGTGGGGTTTCATCCAGGTACAAGTCACGCAGACGCAAGTTGGCAACTTCGCAAATGCGTAGCCCACAGCGCAGCATAAGCAGGAACATGGCCTCGTCACGGACATCATGGATGACGGCGAAAAAACGCTCTAAATCTGCGGCGGGTAGCGACCGTGGTAAACGCTGTGGTTCACGCAAGTTATGGCGATGCGGCAGCACGGGACAAACGAGGTCAGGGTCTTCATCGCAGAGGAAGGTGTATAAGGACATGATAGCTGCGAGGTGACGGTTAATGGTGGCTGGTTTGAGACCGCGTGCGGCTTGGTCTGTAATGAAGTTGTCGATGTCTTGAATATTGACGGTGGCTGGGGGTTTATCGCCGACAAGAGCAACAAACTGTTTCAGGTCGTAGCTGTAATCGCGCCAGGTACGTGCTTGGGGATTACGACGTCGTAAGCAGTTGACAAAGTAGGTGATTTCGTCGATCATTTGGAG
>CAYGMR010000755.1:0-1772 GCA_964350725.1 uncultured Ardenticatenaceae bacterium
GGGACTGCATTCAAATTTCCTTTGACAGCTGCAGCCGTGCCAGCAAAATCAACCTGCATCGCACCCCCTTCAATCGTAATCGTGACAGCGATCGGGATCGGACCATTGCCTTGGCCGTCGTCATCGAGATAATCTGTGAATGGGTAACGGCCGTTGGGTATTTGTTCAATCGCAGTGCGCGTCAAACGCGCCGCATACGCAATCAACGCCCGCGCATACCGCTGCGTTTCAGCCAATCCATAACGCGCCACAATCGCCGCTAAGCGCTGCGCACCAATCGCATGCGCGGCTAACTGCGCCGCCAAATCACCTTCACGTTCAGCCGGTGTACGCACATTGCGCAAGATCAACTGCCAAACTGCTGTGTTCCGTTCACCAGCCGCCACAATTTTGAGCGGCGGGATAATGATACCTTCCTGATATATTTCAGTAGACAGCGGCATGGAGCCGGGCGACATACCACCCACATCGGCGTGATGGGCACGGCTGGCGACAAAGAATTGCGGTTCTGTGCTGGGTTCATCGGTGACAAAAACGGGTGAAACCATGGTAATGTCGGGCAGATGGTTGCCGCCCAGGTATGGATCATTGAGAATGACAACATCGCCGGGTGAAAAAGGGGTGCAGCGCGCAACGGCCGTTTGCACCGAAGCGGGCATGGCTCCCAAATGCACAGGGATATGTGCCGCCTGGGCCAACATCGGTGTGCCAGCTGCGGTGTGCCAAAAGAGTGCACAGCTAAAATCCAGGCGCTCTTTGATATTGGGGCTGTAGGCTGTGCGCCCCAACGTCACACCCATTTCCTCAGCAACGGAGGCAAAGAGGTTATTAAAAATAGCGAGTGTGGCGGCGGAAATCTTCATGTTTGTCGATGTTGATGTTTACTCAGCAATAAACACAGGCAAATTACCGAGCGCAACCACATGCGACCAATCAGCATCCCCTTCTGTAAACACTGAGGCGACCTGACTGATACGGCCGTTTGCATTGCTAATCACTTCTTGCATCGCCTGTAACGTACTGCCTGTGCTAACCACATCATCAATCAGGATCACATCCTTGCCATCCACAAACGCACAATCTTTTTCGTCGAGAAACAACGTTTGTGGTTTGCCAGTTGTGATCGAGAGGGTTTCGGCTTTAATTGCATTGCCCATATAACTCTTGTAGGCTTTGCGCAAAACGACGTAGGGCAAGCCCATTAAGGCGCTCATTTCATAAATCAAGGGGATACTTTTGGCTTCGGCCGTTACCAATACATCGGCGGTTGTATCCTTCAATTTTTCAGCTAAGGCAGCGGCGGCAGCTTTGACCACAAAGGTATCGCCCAGCATATTAAAAATGGCAATGCGCACGCCAGGTGCAACTTCAAATAAAGGGAAATGCCGGGTTAGCCCAGCAACTTCTACTGTGTAAGATTCGCGTGGTGACATCGTTAAAACTCCTGTTGAATGCGGAACGCAGAATTCGGATTGGGCAATCCCAAACGATTGCGGAATAAAACCAACCGTTTGCGAATTGCGTTAATTTTAGGCGTTTACGCGCCAACATCGACAAAAAGTTGTCGATATTCATTTGGACACTGATACGGACAAGATTTATTGTTCATCAGCGTTCGCCCGTATCAGTGTCCTAAAATTCTTTGACTTATTGGCAGCAGCCTTTCTTTCGGCGACGCAGTTTGACAAAAGATGTATTTCCAATTAACAAACCTGCTAATTAACTGCCAACACTTGTTTTTCGGGAAATAACAACGAATTTTAGGATTAAAC
>CAYGMR010000755.1:1782-2012 GCA_964350725.1 uncultured Ardenticatenaceae bacterium
CTTTATTCGTTGTCATTTCGGGACGGATTGTTAATTGTGTCAGTCAATCAAGCCGAACTTGGATAATAATAACCAAAGTTCGTCAGAAAAAAAGGCTGCTCTGCACTCGGTTGCTCGAAAAAATTCCGATAATTGGGATTGAATGCGAACCAATCTTCGGTTATAGTAAAGAAAACAATTCGAGTATCTTGATATTTAGTGACTATTCAGGTTTCTCGTCTGTCATACCC
>CAYGMR010000756.1:0-1514 GCA_964350725.1 uncultured Ardenticatenaceae bacterium
ACAGGACAAAAATCTGCGTCATCTGCGCAATCTTTGATAAATTCTATTACCGAAACAATTCTTTAACTTTCATAAGCCGTAAAACGAATCAATTCCACAGCTTCTTGTAAATGATCAAATTCAACGCCAGGATGCCACTGTAACGCATCCTCAATAATCCCTGCCCAATAGTCACCCAGCTCAGTTTGCGCCCAAGCGGCGGCAACCGGTTTGGAAACAATTGTGCCAAAATGCAAACCATGTTGAATGCGACACATCGAAAGGATAGCAAATGCTTGATGCCCGCTGTGCTGTAAAAAGGATGAGTCATCCAACATCGGCTGCCACCAGCTTCGTAGAATCTCCCGAATCGCTTGCCGCAAATCGCCAGGCATGACCGGATCGATCATTGGCTTGGGATCCGGCCCAGCAACGATGACGCCCTGTTCACGAATAATATGCCGCTGGATCACCCAATCATACCCATGCGAATCCCAATAAAATTTACCTTCATTAAGCGTGGGGCGTGGTGTGTCGTTGGGCACAAAACGGCGCAAAGCATTAACTGAAATGTAAGAACCTTCCAATTTGGGTGCATATTTTAAGCCGCTGTTTAGGATTTGGGTGTGCATTTCCTCTAAAGCTGTAAAGTCAGATTCAGAAAGATCTTCAGTTGTGACAACCAAAAAATCAACATCGCTGCTTTTGGGATTGAAATCACCACTGGACAATGAGCCATAAAGATACATGCCTACAAACTGTGCTTGTAATACAACTTGCACATGTGTTAAAAGCAGATCCAAAATGGCATTTACATCAGAATATGGCGTTGGTGACGATTTTGGAGTGAGAATCATTTTTTGTTGTGACTCGGATAAAAAGAAATGCGGATGCTTTCATCCAAGTTTCTTTCTATCCGAGTCCTTAAACTAGCAAGTGTCACTTGTATCAGCTTTTTGGTCTTGCCAAATGGGCACGTCTATTGCGCCAACGACATTAGTAACAGCGCCGCAGCCTCTCCTGAAACTTGCAGGTTTTCGGCTTTGACAGCAAAGGCGTGTTCATCGGGTAGGTTGTCTTCGCCTGCTAAACGCCAAGCGATGAGCAAGGTCGGAAAACCTTCATCTGCAAAGGAGATATGGTCGCTTTGGGAGAAGTTTGGCGTTAGGACGAGTTTTTGGTCTAGCTGCGTCACGGCCGTTTCCAACCCCTTTAACAATATCCCATCACTCCCTTCATCTCCCTGCCCGCCTAGGACAAACCCATCACCGCCACCGACACCCTCCAATTGGATCAGTGCTGTGGTACTTGTCAAGGGCACCGTCGGATTAGCCACATAAAACTGCGAGCCTATATTGCCCATTTCCTGCCCACCCCAGGCCGCAAACAAGATCGAACGTTTGGGTTGGTAGCCCGTTTCCGCCCACAGTTTAGCGATCTCCAACATCACCGCGACACCGCTGGCATCATTGGCGCCGCCATAACGACGGCCGTCCATATCATCGCCCACAAAATCATAATGGCCACCAATAACC
>CAYGMR010000756.1:1524-1984 GCA_964350725.1 uncultured Ardenticatenaceae bacterium
TTGCTGGTTGTGGTTTGCTGCGGGGGTGTAACAGCAAAATAGGCCAGCGCTTCTCCTTCCATCAATTCAATGGGCGCTAAACTTTTTACCTTATTGCGATCAAGATCATAGGTTTCCAGGAGCTTATCATAGCCATCGACTGTCAATTCGAGTACAGGGATTACGGCCGTTGCCAGCAGCGAATCAGGCTTTTTACCATACAGGTCGACAACTTCGTATTTGAAACTTGTCAAAACCAGCGCACCTGCACCATGCTCGATGGCTTGCTGAATCTCTTCCTCAAGGGGCAATGCTGGCGTACGCACAACAATCCCACCATCAAAATCGACTGCACCATATTCAGCTTCTTTCTGCATGAAATAGAGTGCGCCCGTCACAGGCTCGCCACCAATTGTGGGTCTAACTGGCAGGAAATCTTCGCGATATATCAGGGCTGTCGTGTCACCGTTTGTGGGTGTGA
>CAYGMR010000757.1:0-1973 GCA_964350725.1 uncultured Ardenticatenaceae bacterium
GACTGCAATTTGCGCCCAGCCCAGGCAGAGAAGATTCGCAACGGCCGTTGCCGAGATCTAAGTCCCCCGTATCATCCGTGCTATTGATGATGAACGCATCTGCCACTTGCAAACATTGTGAAAATTCGGACGTATCACCCGTTGTTTCATTAATAGCAACGGCCGTAAGCGTATCACCAACGGCGACATCAACATTAAGTTGTGCCGTGAAATAAGCATCCCCTGACGCGTTGGTCATGACGGTTTTAAACCCTAAATAGGTTTCCCCTTCGCCATAGCCTGTGCTATCGCAAGACGGTGAGCGGAAGAATTCGATACGGAATTGGGTGTTGGCGTTGCTGTCTAACTTGCCGACCACGGTAAGGTCGTTTGCCGCGACCAGCAGGTCAGGGTAGTTTTGTAGATTATTAGCGCCACTGTCGGGGTCATTCGGGTCGTTGATTTCAACATTGCCGTCGGCTTCCAGATCAATGCCCAATCCATTATTGTTATAAATATTGTTGGCTGTGAGCCGGTTGCCGGTGGCACTGCCAGCGCCATCGCTGACTTGAATGCCAGCCTCGCCATTGAATTTAATGATGTTGGCGTCAACATCATTGACATCGCCGCCAAGAATCTGGATACCACTATCATTATTGCCTCTGTCCCGTACGGCCGTTGCATCCAAACCAATAATATTACCCACAATTTCATTGTCATTGGCAGTTGAAGTCAAGCTGATGCCATTGCCGTTGTTGCCCGCGATGACATTACGAAACGAAGCAAACACCCCGCCAATCAGATTGTCATCTGCGCTAATCTGTATGCCTGCACTGCCGTTACCCGCCACACGGTCGCCATCCGCCTCTAGACCAATATGGTTGCATTGCACTATATTGTTTTCACTATCTATTTTTAAGCCATGATTGCTAAAGTTGGTCAGGGCGAGGTTTTTCACAATGCTGCCATCACTACCCGCAGCTAGGGTTAGGCCATTGACAGTACCCGCAGCGCCTGAACCGTCGATGACGATTTTTATTACACTGGGATCACTTTCACCTGTAGGACAAGCAGCGCCAGGTTGAGAATCGCCAAAGATATGGATCGGGGCGTTTATATCTGGCAAAGCAGCCGTAACTTTGATGCGATGCGGGCCAGAGCCAGATATAGCAAAGTTGATTGTATGCGGGCCAGGGGTGTTAAGATTATAAGCGTTAATTTCTTCAATAGCGGCACGTAAAGTACAGCCTAAACCGGATGCAAGACAAGTTCCATCCCCTGCATTGCTGTCGGCGCCGTCATCCGTCGTCGTTACCGTGAGGGTAAGCGGTGGGGCAAGGGCAGCAACGCTCGGCTGCATGGTGGTTGTGAACAACAGCATCGCAAAAGCCAATATGCAAACCAATTTCGCAAATTTGTTGCCGTAAAGTTTACTGTTCTGTGCTGAATGATTTTGGTCATATGTGGGGGTGCTTGTTTGTCGCATAATTCCTCTTTCGTGGATAATTGTTTTTCAAAAAGTTGATTTGTTTTATCTAATTACCAGGCACAATGGCAAAGTCAAACTCGCCTAAGGTAGCGCTGGGTTCTGATTCGCCGCACGGCCGTTCCACCGTCAGCACATAATAATGATTTACAGCCGGGTTGCCGCCATCCCCCTCGGCCTCATAGAATAAATCCGTCACCTGTTTCTCCAAAACTGTTACGTTATAGGGCTGATCTACCGAGCGGTAAATGTTGTATTGCGTTTCCGGACCCGGTGGGTCTGACCAGGTGAGCAGCACGCCACTGCCGCCGGATTGAATCATTAGATTGGTCTGGTTGCTGGCATCACACACCAGGAAACATTGTGAAAATTCTGAGGTGTCGTTTGTGCTATTGTTGGTCGCTATTGCCGTCACCAGATAGCTCGAATCCATCACATCGACAGCCGCCTGCCGGTTGACAATGCCGCTGCCATTGGTCGTCACCGTTTCTTTGCCGAGATAAATTTC
>CAYGMR010000758.1:0-1971 GCA_964350725.1 uncultured Ardenticatenaceae bacterium
TGGCATGGGGATGGGGGCGAAGTTCAAGGGCACGGCCGTTACCACTTTCGCCTCGACCAAAACAGAATGGGTATTGAGCAGCTTCTCAATGAAAAAGTCATCACCGGCGGGTTCCGTGACAGATTTTTCAAAAAGCTCAACGGCCGTTTCTGCTTTGCCCTGCCCAAAACGTGCCTGGTCAAAACGTGCGCCAAACCGCTCTGGTAAATCGACAGGTAGATTGATTTGCAAGGCGCCGGGTTGAAAGCGCACAGAATCAAATGTGATCGTGACAGGTGGATCATTGAGCAGGGACGAACTGGTAAACACAGGTTTGATCGGCTCTGGTGAGTCAGTTGCGAAGCGGCTGACATCAAAGATGCCGCGATCCAGACAAACCGCACCAGGGAAATCGACGGTATCAAATTCAGCTTGATCAAAACGTGGCCCGTAACAATCTAAATAACGCCAGGATGAACGCCCTTGCGGCAGTGAAAGGATAATGTTTTTGGCCAACGATTCTGCACGCACAAGTTCAGATGGGCGTGTGTGGATGGCTCTGGCAAGTGCATCTGCGGCGGCGGGATCATGACCGATGGTCACGGCCGTGTACCATTCTGCAAGTGTTTCACCATGAACGGGTGCATGGCTGATATGTACATCAAACAACGCTGCCACGGTTTGCACGATGAGTAACGCCTCGTCTTCATCTGGATGGATTGTGCCGCTGATTTTGACCACACGATCTGCAAATTCGGCTAAACCAATGCCTGCGCCAGCCCGCAAATGGGCCACAAGGTTGTCATCTGCATCGACCAACTCGTATTGGGTCTCGTCTTGGGTTGTTGTGGTTTGAATACGGCCGTTTAACCATACAACCTGCCCATCATCCCGCACCGCATTCACTGTCACCGCTGTGATCTGCGCTGCGGTCACCGCGACTTCAATCGGCGTTTCTGTGGCGACCGCCTCCCGTGCATGTAACTGCACGATATGTTCGGCGTGCGGATTGTTCAACTGTAATGATGTCGGTTCTTGCGCGTCGCCGCTCAACGGCCATTTGCCATTTGTGGGAACCGATGCTTGTGTGCCCAAAGGGCCGACGATCATTTTGGAGGGGTGGATAGAACGGCCGTTGCCTTGGGGTGTTTGAATCTCTGCCTGTAGACGGCCGTTTGCGGTCCAAATATGTGCCGTTTCATCCACGCCCAACGCTGCCAACAAGCGCAGCTGCCAACCGACTGTCGTATTGACTAATGCTGGCCCAGCCACGCCCTGTGTTGTATGAATTTTGACAGCGGCATAGGTGGCTGCCGCGCCTGTGTTGTCATGGGACCAAACCGTGCCGTGCCTGACTGAATCTACAATCCGTTGCGCTGCTTGCGGCGGATATTCGATCAAATCCAAGGTACGCAGCGGGAAAATTTCCAATGTGCTGCTGCGACCTGTCGTGGGTGCTGTGAGCTGCAAGAAGCTTGCGGCGGTGACGCTGGCGAGGTCGGGGAAAACCGCATTGATAGCATCACTGATCTCATCCGCGAATGTCATTGCTGGGCTGGTTCCAACCAGGTCAATATCGACCGGCAGTCCGCTATCGACCGCCAGCCTTATTTGTGAGCGTTTGCTCAAATCAACTGGATTGAGCAAATCGACGCTGCCGATGATCGTGGCGGGTTGGGCATCTTCACCCCTGGTTTCTGCAGCGACATCGCCAAATAAACTTTCGCGTGCCTCACCAGCGGTGTGTGCGGCCAGTGTGATTTTGCTGTTTGCGCCCGTTGTTTGTGAGCTGAGTACCAGGAATTTATCATCCTGGCTGGCGACATCCAGGGCGACGGCCGTGCCAATCGCCGCCATAATTTGTTCGAGCGTCACGGCCGTTGCATCCACAGTGCCTGCTGGCACACAATCCACTTCAACTGGCGTTCCTCCATTAACCCCAATGCTCAAAAACCGAATCACGCGCATATCCAGCGGTTGGCTCAAATCGAG
>CAYGMR010000759.1:0-1963 GCA_964350725.1 uncultured Ardenticatenaceae bacterium
CGATTTCGACTAGGTCATTTTCCCAATCGACCAGCCCAAATTGTTGACGAAATTCCAAATCATCAACGGCACGTGTGGATATTTTTTCGAAGGCGCTCAGCAACGGCCGTATGGAGTGCTGCAGCATGGTATATTGGGAATAAGTCAAAAAGCGCGGCCGTAAAACGGTGCATAACGGCCGTTTGCCAAAAAATAAGCCACGGCGCTGCAATTGGTCATCTAACTGGTCTTGAGATTCTTCCGCCAACGCATCCGTCAGCAAATTATGGTAGGTTTTAATCGCATCCTGCAAGGACATTAAGCACCTCTATATTAAATTTAGTTACACAGAGATGATGCGGAGGTTCATAGAAGAAAAGAGAATCTCCAGCGGCAAACTCAATGTATTTAATCTATCTAAGGAAACATACAACGTTTATACTTGGTTAGTTTATTACTATCGGATCATAAACGTTTCAATAAACGTTCATATTCATCATGGGTGCCAATCCAAAACCAAATTATTGCATCGCTCTCAAGAATGCCAAGCGCACGATACCCACGACCGATGCGGACAGAAAAAATGGGTTGCTGCTTACCAACTCGCTTGAAATACAAACCGTGTGCTTGTGGATTGATCTGCCAGATTTCATAAGCTCTGTCAGCTCGGCGTTGAATCTCTTGGGGCAATGTATCATAGAGCTTCCAGAATTTTGAAGTCGTTATTGATTTCATTCTGGCATGATTTGCCCCTCGTTGTTGAATGTCATTAGTTTTGTTTTACCGGCGTGGTGTTCGATCAAGGCTTCATCTGCTAATTCTTCTAACAAAGTTTGCCCTTTATCTGTTGCCAGAAGTGCATCCCAGCGTGCATTGTCAGCATTCATCTCAGCGATATCTTCTTTTTGTATGAATTCCTCGCTCAGACGTTGTGCTTTTAGAAAACGCGCGAAATCTACTAGTTGTTCTACCCGATTGGGAGGCAAAACACGCACGATCTTGATTAAAGTTCTTTCATAGTCTTGATGTACGGCCGTATCCTTATTCATAATATTACTCTCAAGTCACTACACTTGTTGCGCTTTCTAGGAATTTCGCACTTTTTATCACATTATAGCATCCATTTAGTATGGTTGGCTATTTGTTGAACATCGCGCTCCACTTTAGCTCGGTTATTTGTGGACGCGGGTTTTGTGCCAGGTCGATGACCATATCAGCCATATGTTTCACCATCCAGTCGAAATAGAACGGAGTTAGCGAATTGATGTCCATATCAGGCGCCGGATTCATGAAATCGATGGCGTAGGGGATGCCATCGCGGGTGGCAAATTCGGCCGAATTCATGTCGTAACCCAAAGCTTGCACTAAGGTGAGGGCGTCATTGACAATGCGTTCGCCCAATTCTTTATCCAGGTGATCATGTTCGACAAGGTAGCGCCGTTCGCGCGGGTCATATTTCATGGGCAAAATCTCTTTTTGCCCCAGGCACATACAGCGTATATAACTGTCCCACACGATAAATTCTTGTAAGATCATCGTTAACAAGCCGGATTGGTTATAAGCATTCCACACATCTTCTTTTGTATGGCAAATATAGACTTCTTTCCAGCCCCCGCCATGCGCATCTTTCAAAACACAAGGAAGGCCGATATAGTCGAGAATGCCATCCCAATCCAGCGGATAAAGGAGATTGCGCAAGCTTTCGTCATGTACGATGCCAGGCACATAATCTTTGTTGGGCAAGACGATGGTTTTGGGGCTGGCAACGCCGAGTTTTGTGGCTAAAGATGCTTCAAAGAATTTGTCATCGGCCGTCCACATAAATGGATTGTTGACCACTGTCGTTCCTTGCAAGACAGCATTTTTCAAATAAGACCGGAAATAGGGTACTTCATGCGATATGCGGTCTACGATAACGGCATAAGGTGAAGGTTCATCCATGCGCGTGCCGCCTAACTTGACAAATTCAGCCACAACACCTGTG
>CAYGMR010000760.1:0-1962 GCA_964350725.1 uncultured Ardenticatenaceae bacterium
CCGCTACGCAAGCGGGCTTTCAATACCTCAAAATAATCTGCGCAATCTTTGATTAGAAAAGTTCCACATCCTATTCTGAGCTTATGGATATTGCCGTAGAAACCAAGCAGTTATCGAAGACGTATGTCAAACCCCAAGGGTGGCGCAAGGTAGCACGTAACAAACCAGTAACGGCCGTTACCGATGTTTCATTCTCAGTAGAAAAAGGGGAGTTGTTTGGCTTATTGGGTCCCAACGGGGCTGGCAAAACCACACTCGTCAAGATGTTGTGTACACTCATTTTGCCTACGAGCGGCAGCGCGACTGTGGCCGGAAAACCCTTATCCGCCGATCGTGCCATCAAAGCGGTGACAGGTCTGGTGGTGTCTGATGAACGTAGTTTTTATTGGCGGCTTTCGGCACGGCGCAATTTGCAATTTTTTGCTGCGCTGCAAGGTTTATACGGCCGTGCCGCCGATGATCGCATCCGGGCGGTTTTGGATGAGGTCGATTTATTAGACGTTGCCGAGCAGCCTTTCAGCCGTTATTCCAGCGGCATGAAACAACGTGTGGCCATTGCGCGTGCGCTTTTGCATCAACCCCAAATCCTCTTTCTCGACGAACCCAGCCGCAGCCTAGACCCGACCGCCACCCAACGTCTACATGACTTGATTTTAGAGTTGATGGCTAAACGTGGCATGACCGCCTTTTTGATCACACATGATTTGGCTGAGGCAGAAAAAATGGCGGATCGCGTGGCGCTGATGCACAAAGGCCAAATTCGCCAGATCGGCCGTCCCGCTGATTTGCGCCGCACTTTGCAGCCGCAGCGTAAATATGTGTTGACCGTTGGCCAGATGGAAACGGCCGTAACCACCCACTTGACCCAAGCCTTCCCGATAGCAACGTTTTCGGAGGCAGATGAAAAAATACAAATCAACTTTTCTGCTGGTGAAGAGGATGGCTTGTTAACGGCCGTACTCGACTTTCTGCGCCAAAATGAAATCAACGTCCACACCATCGACAGCGAACCCCCGTCATTGGAAGAAGTTTTTGCCCATTACACGCAGGATGAAAATGTGGAGACCCGCAACTGATCCATGAAACTACTCTTCGCTTTTTT
Organism: uncultured Ardenticatenaceae bacterium; assembly: GCA_964350725.1. Classification (GTDB taxonomy): domain Bacteria; phylum Chloroflexota; class Anaerolineae; order Promineifilales; family Promineifilaceae; genus JAACFF01. The sequence continues at coordinate 1,103 of CAYGMR010000760.1, forward strand.
GTCGCGTGATTTTTATACTGAAACCAGCTACCGTTTTTCATTTCTTGTCGGTTTGGGCGGCGTTTTTTTTAATGTGTTGGTCTTTTTCTTCCTGTCTGAATTTATTGATACAGCCACCACACCCGTGTTAGATGAATACAATGGTGACTATTTTTCCTTCGTGTTGATTGGCGTGGCCTTTGGCAGTTATTTTGGAGTGGGACTCAACAGTTTTGGCCGTGCTTTGCGTGAAGCGCAAACCACCGGCACTTTAGAGGCGATGTTGATGACCCCCACTTCGCTGCCCTTTATCATCGTCGGTTCGGCGGCTTGGAGTTACACCTACACCACCTTTCGTGTTTTGATTTATTTGCTGATCGGCACCCTGTTGTTGGGCGTGACCTTTTCCGGCGCAAATTATTTAGGTGCGATGCTGCGTTTGGTATTGGCGATCATTGCCTTTGCCAGCATCGGCATTATTGCCGCCAGTGCGATTATGGTGATTAAGCGTGGGGATCCGATAACGGCCGTATTTGGCAGTTTAGCGAATTTAGTGGGGGGTGTCTATTATCCGGTGGAGATTTTGCCCGATTGGCTGCAAGTTATCGCCCGTTTGCTGCCACTGACTTATGCGTTGAACGCGATGCGCTTGGCTCTGTTGAATGGTGCTAGTTGGGCCGAATTAGCCCCTGATTTGCTGGCTTTGACCCTGTTTTGTGTGATCTTGTTTCCTTCGTCGCTGTTGATTTTCCGCTACGCTGTGCAGCGTGCGCGCCTGGAAGGTAGTCTGGCCCATTATTAAAACTACAAAAAGGTGTGTCCCCTCAAGATGATCGCAGAAAAAATCTGGTAGGGGCCAGGCAATCGGGAAAGATGTTGAT
>CAYGMR010000761.1:0-1956 GCA_964350725.1 uncultured Ardenticatenaceae bacterium
AACGGCCGTTCTCCCCGTACTCATGCTCAGTGCCAAAACCCAACCGGAAGATGCAAAAGAAGGTATGTGTGCCGGTGCCACCCCCCACCTCCCCAAACCGATAACCTACAAAGAACTTATCCAAAATATCACCGAGATTCTTGAAGATGACAGCTCAGAGTAGCAGAGTCGCAAAGTTAAGAAGTTGTAAGTCTTAGTGCTTTGTAAGGCAAGTTTTTTAAGAGGTTTGTCGTAACCGCTCCAGCGGGGAATCGGCTAAAGCCGTTACTACAAACGCAAGCAAATTTAGTTAACAGAGTACTAAGTCAAATTGCTTTTTCTGAATTACCGAAAGTTGAGTATTCTCGTTTTTCCACTGCCAGACAAGTAACGGGGGTTTGGCCAATTCTAGACTTGTCAGGTTTCTACCACGAGTAGAATGTGAGCAATGTTGTCATAAAACCTGACAAGTCTCCTCGGGTAAAATAAAAACGACAGTGTCCAGTAAGTAAGTCAAGTTATAGACAATAAGAAAATATTTTTGTAACCACTTTAGCGGCGTGGACGCGGGTGTGCGGTACGACTAAAGTCGTTACGACAAACCCCAAATGTTTTTCTTAACAGCCAAACTATCCAACCCAAACCTATAAACACATAAACATATATGCGCATCGAGTCCAGGCGGTGGCGTGATAGGCATCCGATTGTGGTCGCGTTGAATGTTAGTCTGAGAACACCGTGTGACGTTCATATGACGTTTGCTTGCTACACTATCATAATGCAGTATGAATATAAACCTGTTTTGTTTGGAGGTAAAGAAGTTTGTATGCGTAATAAGGGCCGTATCATTCCTATTTTGAATCTATTATCAGCCTGTTTCCTGGCGTCATTTTTGCTGCTGGGGTTCGGGTGGGCATTGACGGCAACGGCCGTTGCTGCCCCTGTCACAATGCACACCCCTAACTTGTTATCCACCACCTGTTGGGCTACTCCCGACGATGGCGTCACTGTCTTTAGTGACACAACCGCAGACCCCGTGCAAGACGCGATTGATGTTGCGGCCGTTAACGCCGTCGTCAAAGTGGCAGGCACCTGCGTCGGCGTGCAGATGCGGGGGGGATTAACACAAACTGCCTACATCAGCCGTAGTTTGACCTTGCAAGGCGGCTATACATCCACCAATTGGACCATATCCGATCCTGCCACCTACACCACCACCCTGGATGCCAATGAACAAGGGCGCGTGGCTTATGTGACAAACAATACGGCCGTTACACTGGATGGCCTGCTTTTGACCAATGGCTTCATCAGCAACACCAATGGCGCGGGCATCGCTGTGATTGATGCTGACGTAAACATTAACCAGAGCATTATTCGTGATAGCAAAGTGATCACCGGGCAGGGTGGCGGGATTTTCGCCAACCAGCCTGTTACCATCAGCAACAGCACACTCATGAACAATCAGGCACTTTACGACAATAATGCCAATCCTGTGTTGGGCTATGGTGGCGGGGTGTATGCCAATGGCGCACAGCTGGACAACAGCGTCGTCATCAGCAATGTGGCCAGCTATGCAGGTGGTGGCCTATTCAACAACGGCGGCACATTGACATTGCAAAATGGCAGCCAAGCAAGTGACAACGATTCAGCAGGCTGGGGTGGCGGCATCTTTAACTTTGGCGGCACTGTTTTATTGAATGACAGCAGTCAGGTTCGTAACAATAAATCGGGGCGTGGCGGTGGCCTGTATACAACCAATACCATCACCAACAGTGCCACCATCACACTTGCCGATAACAGCGTGGTGCAAAACAATTGGTCGGCCTTTTTTGCTGGGGGCATTTTCAATATCCGGGTTGTAACTGACACAATGAGCGTGGTAACACTCAAAGATAACAGCCAAATCTTCGCTAATGCGTCAGATGGCGGCGGTGGCGGTGTGTATAATTGGGGTTTTTCTACGGCCGATCCCAGCTA
>CAYGMR010000762.1:0-1956 GCA_964350725.1 uncultured Ardenticatenaceae bacterium
TTCTACAACGCAAGCAACGAATGAGATCGGCGTTGTCCAATTCATGTTAGAATAGCATGGGAGCTGGCAACTGTTTTTACCATTTATCCTTGGGTTTTCGGTAAATTTTGTATACGGCCGTTTCTGTTTGTAATCGAGTCAATTACAAACAGAAATGGCTTTTTAATTTTCTTGCCTCAGTAGGTAGTTTTGTTTTACAATGTTTGTTAGATACAAACTTGAGGCTAAACGAATGACAATACAATTGGAACATTTTGAAAAACTAATCACATCCCCACGCTTACCGTATTATGCCCAGCAAATTCAATCCATTTTGGCTGCCGAAAAACAAAAACGAAACGACTTTTATAACCAGATTACCGAAGAGGATAAAGCTGAATTTATCAATGGTGAAGTCCTTTTTCATTCACCAGTTAAATTACGCCACAACAATGCTTCTGGAAATTTGTATTTATTACTTAAAACTTATGTGATGGTACATGATTTGGGTTTCGTAGGACATGAAAAGATCATGATCTCCTTGACCCGCAACGATTACGAACCGGATATTTGTTATTTCGACAAAACCAAATCTGCGGCGTTCCAACCTGACCAAATGCATTTTCCTGCGCCGGATTTTATCGTCGAGGTACTTTCTGAAAGCACAGCTAAAAATGATCGTGGTGTCAAGTTTGAGGATTACGCCGCGCATGGAGTCGGCGAGTATTGGATTATCGACACTGAAACGGAAACTGTAGAACAATACCAGCTTCAAGATGATGTTTATGCCTTGCTGGTCAAAGCTAAATCCGGCTCCCTCGACAGTCACACCGTGAATGGCTTTTCGATTCCGGTGCGTGCCATTTTTGATAAAGAAGAAAATCGAAAAACCTTACAGACGCTGCTGGTTTCTGTCTGATTTATCTCCCACTTAATCCCCAACTACAAAGCCAAGACTACCCAAATGGGTAGTTACACCGCCTTCGCGCTCTACCCACAAACCGCCCACCTGTGTATTCCCCTTGATAATTTGATTTGTTACACTCTTATTGTGATTTTTTGCACAACTTGTAGGGAGCAAGACCATTTTTAGTCGTAACATATCTGTCGTTCCTACACAAGCAGGCATCCACACGGTTGGAAGCCCGCCTGCATAGAGATGACAATCAACAAAAGGAGCTTAACCCCATGACCCTGTCAATGACAATACCCAAGGCTGTCACCCAGCCGCCAACAGCAGAAGTGAGCAGCAATTATGAAGCCGGTGTGCGCGCATATGCCGATGATTATTTTGTGCCCGGCTATTCCCCAGCGGATACAGATTTACTTTGCGCCTTCCGCATTGCGCCTAAACCGGGCGTGAGCATGGTGGAAGCCGCAGCGGCCGTTGCGGCCGAATCCTCCACCGGCACCTGGACAGAAGTCTGGTCGAACCAGCTAACCGACATCGACTTCTACAAGGCTAAAGTGTATGAAATCCATGACGACATTGCCTTCATCGCGTACCCAATGGATTTGTTCGAGGAAAACAGCATCGTCAACATCATGTCTTCGATTGTCGGCAATGTCTTTGGCTTCAAAGCTGTGTCAGCCTTACGTTTGGAAGATATGCGTATTCCTGTTGCGCTGGTAAAAACCTTCCCAGGACCAAATGTGGGCATTTATGATGAACGTGTCTGGTCTGATAAATGGGATCGGCCGTTGCTCGGCGGCACTGTCAAACCCAAACTTGGCCTGCCCCCTAAAGCCTATTCCACCATCATTTACGAATGTCTCGTGGGCGGTTTGGACACCACAAAAGATGACGAAAATATGAACAGCCAACCCTTCAGCCGCTGGCGCGACCGGTTCATGTACGCGCAAGACGCTGTCGAAGATGCCAGCGCCGAAACTGGTGAATTCAAAGGCCATTGGCACAATGTCACATCTGGATCAACCATGGAAAGCTTACGGCGCATGGATTATTTGCATTCGCAA
>CAYGMR010000763.1:0-1942 GCA_964350725.1 uncultured Ardenticatenaceae bacterium
AAGGCAACGTACAGGGCGAAATAGCCGGTTATCTGAACGATTTAATCGACAATCTAGATGTGGCCGGTTTGCGCATTGATGCCGCCAAACATATGCATCCCAATGACATCAACGCGATTTTGGGCTTAGTTAACAGCCCGCCTTTTGTCTTCCAGGAGGTGATCCAATCTAACCTTACCGATGGCAGTGATTACCTGGGTAATGGCTCCGTTACCGAATTTAATTACAGCAACACGATTGGCGACCGTTTCATCAATGGCAATATCGCTGCCTTGCAAAGCATGGGGTCTGGTTGGCTGCCGACGGAACAGGCTGTTGTTTTCACCGATAATCATGACAACCAGCGCGGACATGGCGGTGGCGGTAACCAAATTGTCGATCATCAAGATGGGCAGGTCTACAATTTGGCCAATATCTTTATGCTGGCCTGGCCGTATGGCTATCCCAAGGTGATGTCTAGTTACTATTGGGACGGCGTCGATGCGGATGCTGGCCCGCCCGGCAGTGGCGGCGTTACGTTGGATGTATTTGACGGCAGCGAGGCGCCGGGAGACTTGCCCGCCCATTGTGATGACGGTTCGCTCAGCGGTACAGATTGGATTTGTGAACATCGGCGTGTGCCGATTGCCAACATGGTCAAATTCCGTGCTGTGGCGGCTGGCGAGCCTGTGACGGATTGGTGGGATGACGGGGATAATCAAATCGCATACGGCCGTAACAGCAAAGGGTATGTGGCTATCAATCGAACTGACACACTTCTGACGCGCACGTTTACCAGCAGCATGGCTGCTGGCAGCTACTGCGACATCACCAAAGGGGGTCTGACGCCGGATGGCGCTGCTTGCACCGGCCCGGTCATCACTGTGGACGCGAATGGTGACATCTTGAACCAAGATGTCGCTGCCATGGATGCTTTTGCCATCATGGAGACTGCGCGCATTGGCAGTTGTCCAGCCACAACGCCGCCGCCTGATTTTGACCTCAACATCATGTTGCAAGGCAATGACGCGCGTTTGACCTGGCTGCCTTATGGTGGCCCCTATGATGTGCGTTACAGTACAAGCGATCCTTATTTTGCCACATTGAGCGGTACGCAGCTGCTGCCTGTGCCAGACCTAAATGTCGCTGTTGATGAAAATGTAACGGATGTTGTAAGTATGAATACGTACTATCGGGTCCGAGTTGATAATTGTAATGGTCAAAATGATTCGCAGCGTGTGGGTGTTTTCAATTTTGGGTTGGTGGCAGGTGAATAAACGGCCGTTGCGAGCCGATTAAAGTGAACAGAATAATTGTAACCTGTACTTTTTTAGCCACAAATCGCACCAATTAGATAGGGCATTTGCCTAATCAATGGGCTAAGGAAGTGTCCACAAATATAATGATTGTTTTTTTTAACATAAGACAAATGACGGAAGATGGAAATAGTCGATTAACCGTTTCCAAAATGAAGCCAAGTAAGGTATACTTGCAATAATGGTTGCTTTTTAATCTGTTTCAATGAACGGTTTATGGGTTTGACAGGGTTTGATTAGGTCAATTTGCTCAATTTACCTTGACAGGATAGATAAGCATACATACTATTATAAGGAATTAGGTGAATCGCGATAAGTCCTTTGAATATATATTGGTTATATCGCGGTTTCCTTGAGGAATTCACAAAATCACGATTGTTTTAAGTCAAGTTGCTTTTTGTGAATTACCTAAAACAACCTCTTGTTTGAGACAAAAGATCGACAATTAAACATGATGGTTGTTTTATGTGTTAGGGTTAAAATAGGCAGAGAGAAGCGTTAGGTAAAATGTTAACCAAAACCGAACCAAACTCTAACCAAAACCGAACCCAAAAAATATTTTATTCGTGTATAATTATTTTTATGAAATGCGCTACGGGAGGATGTACGCAATGAAAAATATTCTTTCAATCACCATTTTTGCTCTT
>CAYGMR010000764.1:0-1939 GCA_964350725.1 uncultured Ardenticatenaceae bacterium
GATAAGACGTATCCTCGGGTGAAAAAGCGGGCGTTTGCTGCTCCCCATCCGCATCTGTACTTAAATTCGCCTCGGCGACATTGGCTGTACTAAAACTAATCTCTTCACCACCGCCACAAGCTGCCAAAATAAAAATCAAGCTCACCAAAATAAAACAAAAAAGATAAAAGGAATTTCCTTTACGCATTTATACCTCCTGAGGTTTGTTTATAAATATTTTTGTTACGATAATATATCAACCTTACACATTGACTTTAAACATTAAACACTGTGCGTCAATAAATTGTGTTACAGCCTTGTACTTTGCTGCCAATTTACAGACCCAGCCCCCATGTATATTCCAGACTGCCAAAGGCTTGTCCCATGGTTGCCTTGGTGATGTGTTTGCCGCTGATACGGCCGTTTAACTGCTGCATACGAAACATATATTCATTATAGTTCCAATGCGTCTCGAAACGGCCGTTCATCACAGGTCGATCAATATACAAATTTGCATGACCATAGGGCGCAGCTAAAAAGGAGAGATGATCACCTTGTTTATTGCTCATCTGCACCATAAATTGGGGATGGGGACCATCCCCTAGAATCGGCGTTATGCTCGCTTTTTTGAAAATCACGCGCTCCCCAGGGCCGGGCCAATCCCAAAAACCATTGCCAGCAATGGGAATAACGGCCTGTTCTTTTTGGTTGCTCTCAAAGAATTGATACCCTTTGCGCAGCAAGTTCCTGCCTACATAGGGAATATAAGCTGAAAACATCGAGCCGTCAGGAAATAAAGACCAAATCCATTTCCAAGGGAATGTGGGTACATTCAGGCAAACCCGTTGAAAATAACAGATACCTGACAGTTCTTCTTGACCCGTTGGCAAATCAAACACGCCTTCAAAATTCATGCGCCGCCAGGCTATAAAATGAGTTCCGCCGACGGGTGTGTTGATGTTAACGGATTCATGTGGCGATGAGTCGAGTGAGTCAAGGTCGCCCCAAGCTTCAAATTCGGCCGTGCCTTTTGCGCCATGGATTTTAGCGGCAAGCGCCAGGGGGCGGTTTGCAGAGCGGCTAATTTCGTATTTGTATGTTTTGCCATCAGGTTGTTCGGCGTTACATTTTATGATGCGATCATGCGCGGAGAGTGTCGTAACGGCCGTATGTTCCAAAAACTCATCATCCACCCGCTCACCATCACAATACCAACCCGTCGCAATCGCGTCAAAAGTATCTACGCCATCCACAATATTGCGCTTTAAATCAATGCCAGGCAGCACGGAGCCATTGATCGAAATGGTTTCACCAACCCGTGAGGCAATCGAAAACATCATTTGCCGTGGACCGTATCCCTCTTCTTCTTTGGGAAAGAGGATGAAAAACCACCAGGAAGATGAAGTCGGTTTTTGCATATGGGGCATTTGTGACCAGATGAGATCATAGACACGTTGATTTTCAGCCATTGGTTTATAGGTTGTTGTATTAGTCATGTTAGTCCTTTAATAGTTTCACGGCGGGTTTCGGAGAAGTCCCAGAAGTTCACAGAGGGTTTGGAGTTTTGAACATGTGTCGTCCTTTCCTCTCTGCTTTTCTCCGTGCAACTCCGTGTTCCCGTTTTTAATTTGTCTGCAAAAATTCGCGTATCAACGCAGCAAGTTCATTGGGGCGTTCATATTGCAGAAAATGTTTGGGTCCGGGGATCAGGCAGAAACGGCCGTTAACCATCCGTTGCGCAAATCTTTGTCCCTGTTCAGCCGTGAAAACAGAATCATGATCAGAAAACAGCACCAACGCCGGAATATCCCAAGATTCAAGCTGTGTCAAAGTTTGCTTTAAGATCGGATAGCTCGGATGGCTGCTGTTGTGGGGGATCAAACGTGGAAAAGCGGCGATTGCGGCCCGTGTTGCAGCATTATGGTTCGCACGAAAATACACTTCTTGATCGGCCAGATCC
>CAYGMR010000765.1:0-1939 GCA_964350725.1 uncultured Ardenticatenaceae bacterium
GTCGTATCGAAATGGGTATTGTTGGGTACGATATCACCTGGCTTGAGAAGTGAGCCAAATAAGATACGCTCTGCCGCACGGCCTTGATGTGTCGGTATGATATGTTTGAAGCCTGTGATTTCATGGACGGCCGTTTCAAAGGTATAAAATGATTTGGCGCCAGCATATGATTCGTCACCGCGCATCATGCCGGCCCACTGTGCTGATGACATCGCCCCCGTACCAGAATCGGTGAGCAGATCGATGAGCACGTCATCAGCCTTGAGCAAGAAAAGATTGTAGCCAGCCGCTTGCAAAGCGGATTCTCGCTCGGCGCGTGTGGTGCGGCGAATTGGTTCGACAGCTTTAATACGGAAGGGCTCGATAATCGTTTTGAACTGCATGAGATTTCCTTTTTGTCATGAATTGGTCGCATAAAACGGACAATCTATGAACGCTAACCATGAAAATAAGTAAAAGCGTAAATTTCTGTGCATTTGATTGACTATAAAACCTGTGTACATGGAAAGTACCCAAATACATTGAATTTTAACACGAAGCATAGCGTATATCCTGGACTCTGGCGAAAAATAGATTTGTCAATTATTCTCTCTGGTAGCTTTTTGGTACTTGACTAATTTTCTATTATTTGCTTTGATTACATTTTTAGCTTTGACTTGTCCAGGAAAAGGAAACTAGATGCATTTAGATGAACGGCCGTCTTTACGCCCACTCGATTTTCAACCGATTACTTATCAAAATCAACCGATGTGGTTACTCCGTGATCCCCTCAAATTGAGCCAGGAACAGTTGATTTTCCCAGCCTATTTAGCCCAATTACTCATGTTTATTGATGGGACACGTTCCATTGCTGACATTCATCTCGATTTTTGCAGCTATGTGAACGCGCCTGTCGATTATGCTGTGATTACGGATACGGTAGAGCGGTTGGATGCAGCGCTGCTTTTGGATAACGGCCGTTCCCAGCAAGCACAACAGGAATTGTTGGCTGAATACCGCACCAAACCACATCGTACACCAGCTTTGGCTGGTCTAAGTTATCCAGCTGAAGCAGATAAACTTACACGTTTATTTGAAAGTTATGGACAGGGTGATGATTTGGCCAATTGGAAACCGTGGACAGGACGCGGCATTGTTTCGCCGCATATCGATTATCAACGGCCGTTCTGGAAGCCGATCTCGTCATCATTTTGGGCACCGACCACAGCGGCGGTCCTGGGACAGTCACGCTTACCCGCCAAGCGTATGCCACTCCTTATGGGGTTTTACCAACTGACCTAGAACTAATTGCGCAATTGGAAACGGCCGTTGGTTCTGATTTTGTTTATGCCGAAGAACTCCATCATCGTGACGAACATTCGATTGAGCTATCAGCCAATTGGCTGCATTATATTTACCAACGCGCGGGCATCGCCCCCAAACCGATGGTGCAGATTTTGGAGGGGTCATTCCAGCATTTTGTCGAGAATGGACATCATCCGACTGATGATGAACGTTTAACGGCCGTTATCAACATGCTCAAACACACAGCGAATACCAAAAGGGTGCTTTGGGTGGCATCAGTTGATTTGGCGCATGTTGGCCCCGTGTTTGGCGATCAATTTCAGATGGACGCGGTTAAACGCGCTGATTTGAAAATTGCCGATGAGCGCATGATGGATGCGGCCGTTGCCGGTGATGCGGTTGCTTGGTACGATCAGATTGCAGCGGTCCAAGACCGTAACCGTATTTGTGGTTTTGCACCTACTTATTTGATGCTGCGTATGCTTGAGGATGGAAACGGCCGTAAAATCGCCTATGATCAATGCAGTGCTGACCCCCAAAACGCATCCCTTGTTTCAATTTGTGGTCTACTAATAAATTGAACGAAATTTGTTTGGTTTGTAGTAACGGCTTTAGCCGCTTTACCGCTAAAGCCGTTGCTACAAACCACTTGGCC
>CAYGMR010000766.1:0-1923 GCA_964350725.1 uncultured Ardenticatenaceae bacterium
GCGCAGGTTTTGCAGGGGGTTTGGATTGGAAACGGCCATTACACCACCTGCACCGCCCACATAAACGACCAAACCTTCGTCTACTTTGACCCGCCCTATCGACCACTCAACCAAACAGCTAACTTCACCGCCTACACCAATAACGCCTTCGGTGATGTCGAACAACTACAACTCGACGATCTTTATCGTCAACTAGAAAGCATAGGCGCCAACATAATGCTTAGCAACTCCGATCCCCAAAACATGGACCCCCATGACACTTTTTTCCAAGATGCATATGCAGGATTTCGCATTGAACGCATCCAAGCCACACGCCGCATAAATAGTCAGGCTAACAAACGCGGTATTGTCAACGAACTTCTAGTCTTAAATTATTGACTCAAACAGAAACAATATGAACACCAATCCTTCGTGCTGCTTCAAGAAGACGGTTATCCAATGTGGCCAATGGCAACTCATACTTGATTGCCAAATCGAGATAAGAAGCGTCATAGCTTGAAAGATTGTTTACTCTTGCGAGTGCTAATAACGCCTGCATCATATTTTCAGGTCGATCCTCGACCACACGTATTGGTAACTGAGTCAATAGATTAATGAATCTACTACTGGCAGCCTCGCTTAGCCGTGTTCTTCTTTCTGCTACTAATAATACGTTGACAACTTCAAGTGGCCATATTGCTGGAACGAGTGCCGAAGCTTCGGACAATAAATCCAGAACCGAATTGGCGTAGTTGTTTGATTCATCCTCGAAACACCACGACATGACAACAGAATTATCAAGAACAAATTGCATCATCTTTTAGCGACGCCCTTCCGAAATCATCTCTTGAATTGATAGCCCATTGAGTTGATTCTGAGTACGAAATTGTTTGATTGCAGCGATAACTGCCTGGGTATCTACATTGTTTTGAGGATCGGGGGGCTGTAAGACAGCTACGGGTACACCATGTTTTGTAATGGTGATTCGTTCGCCTTTACGGACACGTTCCAGTAACTTTCCTAGATTGGTTTTAGCTTCGTATGCACCAATAGTTTCCATTAAACATTCCTTTAGACTAGTCTAAGACCAGTCTAAGATAAGTGCAAACATTTGTCAAATTCGTTAAAATTTCATGCTATTCTATTTTGAGATGGATAAACAGTTCGAACCGCATAGCTTTCACTGGTAAACTTAATGGTTATGGATAGGCTGCGACATGTACCGTCGTCTTTATGGCATTTATTACTGGTCACCTTGTTAGGTGTGCCGCTCATCACGCCGCTGTTACGCGGGACGGCCGTTGCTTGCACACATGACGGTCATCTCCATGTCCATCGCATCGCGGCCATGGGCTTCGCGTGGGAAAATGGCCTCTTTTTCACGCGCTGGCTGCCTGATCTTGCTTATGGGTATGGCTATCCATTCTTCGTTTATCGTGAACCAGCGCCGCTGTATGCCGCGTTATTGCCACATTTAGCCGGACTGCCCTTACCGGCTGCGTCTAATCTTTTTTATGCAGTCTGCATTTTGGCATCAGGTTGGTTTATGTATTTGTGGGTGCGCGATGTGTTGGGGCCACGCGCTGGCATTTTGGCAGCGGTTGCATATATGGCGGCACCGTATGTGCTGCTAGATACGCTTGTACGGGGCAATGCGCCTGAATCGTTGGCGCTGCCGCTGTTTCCATTTTTATTGTGGATGGGGCGGCGTTGGTTGTTGAGGGGTACGGCCGTTTCGTTCCTGCTGACGACCTTGGGCCTGGCCTTCCTCTCACTCAGCCACAATATTTCGACCTTGATTTTCGTGCCTACTTTGCTCGTGTATTTATTGGTAGTCGCCTGGCTGCATAAACTCTCATGGCGTACGGGCTTGGCCCGCATCTCTCTAGCGCTTATCCTCGGCTTAGGCATGACGATTTTCTACACAGCTGGCGCTTTGTTGGA
>CAYGMR010000767.1:0-1914 GCA_964350725.1 uncultured Ardenticatenaceae bacterium
CCCCAACAACGGTTTCACCAAAAAAACCCTAGGACATGTATCCTTTTGGCCAAGCGCTGCGCTCTCCAGCAAAAAAAAGGGGGCAAACGCAGATGTAGTCATTGGCACATCGCCCACTTTTTTTGCTGCAATGGGTGCTATCGGTTTGGCACAAAAACAGAAGATCCCATTTATCATGGAAGTCAGAGATTTATGGCCAGCCATATTTGTCGAACTCGGCGTGCTCAAAAATCGCCAAATCATTGGCTTGCTTGAGCGTTGGGAAATGTGGATGTACAAACGCGCCACAAAAATAGTCACCGTCACAAATGCGTTTCGCGAAAATCTAATCACACGTGGCATCGCACCAGAAAAAATCCACACGATTCCCAATGGAGCCGATATTAATTATTGGCAACCAACGCAAACTGCGCCCACTTTACGCCAGAAACTAAATCTTACGGATCGTTTCGTCGTTTTATACATAGGGGCACATGGCATCTCGCAAGCTTTAAGCCACATTCTAGACAGTGCCGCTTTGTTACGCACCAATCCAGACATCCAATTTCTTTTTGTGGGCGATGGTGCCGAAAAAGAAATGCTGCAGCAACGGACGCAGCAGTTAGGCTTATCAAACGTCACATTTCATGGTTCTGTCGCCAAAGAAGAAGTCAAAGATTTTTACGCTTTAGCCGATGTATGTTTGATTCCGTTACGCGACATCCCACTTTTTGATACTTTCATTCCGTCGAAAATGTTCGAGATCATGTCGATGGCACGTCCAATTATCGGCAGTGTACGTGGTGAGCCAGCTAACATCCTGCAAGCGTCAGGTGGTGCAATCGTCGTTCCCCCAGAAGACAGCCAAGCGATCGCCGATGCCATCCTTACGCTGCATCAACAACCAAACCGATGTGCCGAGTTTGGCGCGAGTGGTCGAAAATATGTCAGCAGTCACTACTCACGCCAGCATTTAGCAAACGAATACATTGATGTTCTCGACAGTGCAATTGCACAGATGAAAAATTGATGCAGACAATTCTTGTAACGGGCGCAACCGGTTTTACTGGTTCATATACGGTTCCTTTGTTGTTACAACAAGGAATCACAGTGCGTTGTCTGGTGCGCCAATCTAGCGACTTATCCACTCTGCCCGTGGATAAAATCGAGCTGGTTTATGGCGATCTAGACAATTACGATTCAATTGTGGCCGCGATGGCAGGGGTTGATTGTCTTGTCAACATCGCTTCGATTGGCTTTGGTCATGCACCATTGATTCTAAAAGCAGCTGAAACAACTGGCCTTAAAAGAGCGATCTTCATCAGCACCACAGCTCTATTTACTTCACTAAATGCATCTTCAAAGAAAGTTCGCATTGCAGCCGAGGAAGCTATCCAGCAAAGTGATTTAGCCTATACCATCTTGCGTCCAACGATGATCTATGGCAGCTCACGTGATCGTAATATCTGCCGCTTAATTAAATACTTGCAAAAATGGCCGCTTATGCCAGTTTTTGGAGATGGCAGCTCATTACAACAACCCATCTTCGTAGGTGATGTTGCCTCGGCTATCGCAAGCGTAATAAATACGCCGTGTACGCTGCGCAAAGCCTACAATATCTCAGGGGACACGGCCGTTTCTTACAATCATCTGATAGAAACAATTTGTGCCCTCCTAAAGAAACACGTGCGTATCCTCCATTTGCCCGCGAGACCATTTATTGCCGGGTTAACTATGCTAGAAAAAGTATCTTTGCCGACACCTTTGAAAGCAGAACAAATCCAACGCTTAAACGAAGATAAATCCTTTTCACATGAACAAGCCGCTGCTGATTTTGGATTTGCACCCAAATCATTGGCTGCAGGGTTACAGATCGAATTAGAAGAAATGGGCATTTTGTAATATATCATGTAAGTCAACAGGGTTACACTTTAA
>CAYGMR010000768.1:0-1913 GCA_964350725.1 uncultured Ardenticatenaceae bacterium
CCAACAAAACAATTGGCAATCGCTCCACCATCACGGGCATGAATTACATCGTCAAACGTATGCTGGACATCATAGGCAGCCTTGTGGGTGTTTTGATCTTTATCTTGTTAGGGCCATTTATCGCGATAGCAGTTAAATTAGACTCCACGGGCCCCGTGATCTTCAAACAAAAACGGGTTGGGCAAGAAGGACGGCCGTTTACAATCTATAAATTCCGTTCCATGCACGCCAATGCTGAAGCCGAACTCGCCGATCTCATCGACTTTAACGCCTTAAATGAACCAGTCTTCAAGTTAGAAGATGATCCACGTCTGACCAATGTCGGCCGCATTTTACGGCGCTGGAGCCTGGATGAACTGCCCCAATTCCTGAATGTCCTCAAAGGGGAAATGAGTCTGGTGGGGCCACGTCCCGAAGAAGAACGCATTGTCGTTTATTACAATGATTGGCACAGACGGCGATTAGCTGTCAAACCCGGCATCACGGGCCCTATGCAAGTAAACGGCCGTGGCGATTTGCCACTCGATGTACGCGTTCAGCTTGAAATCGATTACATTGAAAATTACTCCATTTGGCGTGATGTTGTGATTTTATTTCGCACAGTTCCTGTCGTCGCGGAAGGGATTGGGGCGCGTTGAGATGAAGCAGGATTTTGTTTTTTTGCCACGAATTTCACGGATGACACGAATCTGGACGGTTTTTATTCATAAAATTCGTGGGAACAATCTCGCATGGACAAACACGTGGCCAACATCAATCGCGCTGTGGTTGAGTTTGGCAACTAGCGGGATCAGTTTTGTAATCTACTTACTTACCATGGCGACCGACCTCACTTGGGCTAATTTCGGGGCAGATGGCGGTGAACTCATCACAGCAGCCGTCACCTTAGGCATTCCCCACCCACCCGGCTACCCGACCTATGTTGTACTCGGCAAATTGTTTAGCTATCTTCCCATGAGAACAGTTGCCTTCCGTTTTCATTTGTTGTCGGCTTTGGCTGTAGCCACGGCCGTTGCCTTTAACACGGCCACAACATACAAATGGACAGGTAAACACAATTGGTCACGTTATACGGCCGTTGGCGCAGGGTTACTATTTGCATTCGCCCCAATCGTTTGGGGCCAAGCATTAATCGCAGAAGTATATGCGCTCAATCTTGCTATGTTGGCTCTTTTCATCTGGGCGTTATGGACAAAGAAAACCTCCTGGTTAACTGGTCTGTTTTTCGGGCTAAGCATCACCACCCATCTCACCTCCCTGCTCATGCTGCCACTTGCATTAGCTCTAACACCACGCAACAAATGGGCCCATCTTTTGGGTGGCATGTTGCTGGGTCTCACGCCCTTCCTACTTTTACCGTTATTGGCGGCTGGCAACAGCCCCGTGATGTGGGGCAATGCAAACTCCCTTACTGGCTGGTGGTGGTTGATTAGTGGTTCGTTATATCAAGCCAACTTGCAGCTGCCATCCATCACAGAATTGCCAAATCAACTATTTCTTTGGGGTCAGACAATTGGCCGCCAATTTGTGTGGTTAGGCTGGTTATTGTTAATTCCAGCTATTCACTACGCGAAAATTGATGCAAAACGCACAGGTTGGTTAGTGGCAACGGCCGTTCTGTACGCCATCTACAGCCTCATTTACCAAACTGAAGATGCGCTCTTGTATTTTCTGCCAGGTTTCATGTTGCTCACCATCTTACTCGGTTGGGGCTTAAAACCATTGGGGCGTTGGGCTTTAATTCTGCCGATTGTTTTACTGGTTATAAATTTTTCGGCCATCACCCTACGTGCTCAACGCATTTCACCTAATAAAATCGCTGCGGCAGCCCTGGCAGACATGCCCGCAAACGCCATCATATTGACACCAGGCGATCGCTCAATCTTCACACTTTGGTACACACAACATATTGA